>JANPCU010000206.1:0-13650 GCA_031431195.1 Planctomycetota bacterium
AATAATTTCTTCCTTCGCGTCCTTTGCGACCTTCTGTTCAAGCTCCTCGGCTCAAATCGGGATGTCGTTTTGCACCAGGTTCTTATCTCGTTTCTTCCTCCGTGTCACATTGGCGAATCCTCCGCCTTCTTTCTGACAGACTGCTGAAAGCTGATCGCTGAAGGCTCCTCCGTGAAAGATTCCGCTCCCCCGGTCGTGTATACCATGCGGAGGGGGAAACGATGCCTCGTGTGCCGGATACTCGTGCCAGCTTGATCCTGCGTCTGCCGACCAAGGCGGATGCCCAGGCATGGCGGGAGTTTGTCTCGATCTATGAGCCGTTTCTGCATCGGTTTGTCCGGCGGCAGGGACTACAAGACGCGGACGCCCGCGAGTTGGTGCAGGATGTTCTGCTCTCGGTCGTGCAGGCGGTGGGGCATTGGCAGAACGACGCCACACGGGCGAAGTTCCGGACGTGGCTCTTTCGGATCGCTCGCAACAAACTGATTGATGTGCTGAGCAAGCGACAGCGGCAGGCGACTCGCAACGGGGTGAGCGGCCTGTATGAGGTCGCCCAGTCCGAGGGGCTCGTCGAGCAGGCGTTGCTCGCTCATCGTCGGGAACTCTTTCGCTGGGCTGCGTCGAGGGTCAAGGAGCAAGTCCAGCCGGTCACCTGGTTGGCCTTCTGGAAGACCAGCGTCGAGGAGACGCCCGTCGCGGAAGTCGCCCGCGATCTCAAGATCACGACGGGAGCAGTCTACATCGCTCGCAGCCGGGTGCTGGCCCGCCTCAAAGAGGAGCTAAAAACGCTGGAGGCTGATGATGTCCTGTGATCAGTGTACAGCCCGTAGGGTGGGACCAGCCGCTCAGGGCGTAGGCCCACCATTGATTGGATCACGTCGCACATGGTGGGCCTGCGCTCCAAAGCGAGCTTGTCCCACCCTACGGGGGTGCCGCCATGTCCTGTGAACCGAACCGTTTGCAACTACTGCTGACGGGCGACGAAGGCTCCGCCGAGTTCCGCCGCGCTCAACAGCACATCGACAGCTGCCCGCAGTGTCAGCAGCGGCTGCTCGAACTGTCGGGAGACAACTCACTAGTTCGCGAGGCGTGCGAGACGCTTCGACAAGAGGGCGAGGTCGACACGGAGGCCGAGTGGGGGAACTCGTCGGTCATCATTCAACTGGATTCGCTCCAAGGGGCAGATAACCCGATTGACTCCGAAACGATCTCGCTCAACTTTCTCTCGCCTCCGAGTCAACCCGATTTGCTGGGCCGATTGGGGCGGTATGAGATCGAACGTGTCATCGGTACGGGCGGGATGGGTGTGGTCCTCAAGGGATATGACACCGAGCTACATCGCGTGGTGGCCATTAAGGTCTTGCTCCCCCATCTCGCCAACAGCGGTGCCGCCCGCAGACGCTTTGCCCGCGAAGCTCAAGCCGCAGCTGCGGTCATGCATGAGCATGTGATCCCGATTCACAATGTCGAGATCGAGGGGGACATCTCCTACCTCGTGATGCAGTATGTGCCAGGCCAGTCACTGCAAGCGAGGGTCGATGAGCAGGGACCGTTGCGAGTGGCTGAGATTCTGCGTCTGGCCCGGCAGGCCGCACTCGGGCTAGCAGCTGCGCATGAGCAGGGCGTCGTCCACCGCGATGTGAAGCCCGCGAACATGCTGCTGGAGGAGTCAGTCGACCGCCTGTTGATCTCGGACTTTGGACTGGCGAGAACGGTCGATGATGCGACGCTGACACGCACGGGGATCGTGGCGGGGACGCCGCACTACATGTCTCCCGAGCAGGCCGAAGGAGAGGTCGTCGACCAACGGAGCGACCTGTTCAGCCTGGGGAGCGTGATCTACTTCATGTGTACGGGTCGACCTCCGTTCAGGGCACCCTCGCCGATGGCCGTGCTGCATCGCATTTGTCATGAGACGCATCGTCCTGTCGATGAAGTCAATGCGGAGATCCCGGTTGAGCTGGCCGAAGTGGTCGAGCAACTGTTGTCGAAGAAACCCAGTGACCGGTTCACCGATGCGAAGGCGGTGGCAGCACGGCTCGATGAACTTTTGCTGGAACTCCAGCGCGGGGGCCAACTGCGACGGCGAAACTGGAAGCGCCGACTGTTGAGAACGCTTCAGCAGTGGCGAGGTCGATTGGCTCTGGGGGCTGCGGGCCTGGCGTGCGTGCTGTTCGGAGTGTGGGCGAGCCGTTGGTTCGGCGGGGCGGTGGTGACGAGGGAGGTCGCTCCTCCCGTATTGTCAGTCGCAGCGTCTCCGTCCCCTGTACCGACTGAACCACCCACGAAGCTGAGTGAACCGATCATCCTTGACCCGGATACGTTCGCGAGCGATCTGCGTCAGGCGCAGGAACTTCTCGATCGAATCGAAGCACGCGACGCCATGGGGCCGATTCCCGCACCCGATGCTCGCTGGGAGCAAGAGGTCTCGGAGTTGCGATCACAGACAGAGCTGTAGTAACGCGGGCGAGCGTCCGGCGTAAGCCGGATGGTTCTTCCGCTGCCACGTTCAAGTCCGTCGTCTTTTTCCCCGAAAAAGAACGCCATTTTTGGGAGAAAAAGGCGACAAAGTGAACGGAATCACCGCAACCCCAGGGGAGGTGCGATGAGGAGTCTTTCATCCCGGAGGGATGCCAGAAATTAGCCGGTGGTTGAGCGGAGCGACACCACCGGAACAGTGCCCCGCCTTGTTTCCGCATCCCGGAGAGATGCCAGAAGGCGTTGCTCTCGGGAGGAGGATTCGCCCCAACCGAAGCTGTCTGTCATCCCTCCGGGATGGGGAATCGAGAGGCGACTGACGTCCGGTGGTGTCGCTGCGCTCAACCACCGGCGAATCGCTGTGACCCCTGCCGGGGTCGGAATGTGTTCGAGGCCACATCACAGATTTGCGCAGCGTGCGCAAATATCAGACGTGAGCAATACAGATTCACCATCCGGCTCACGCCGGACGCTCGCCAGATTCACAATCACTCTTCTTGAAAGGTCACTCGCATGAAACGAACTCTTTGGAAATGGGCTGCACCGGTTGTGGTGCTGGCCACTGTTGCCGTGTGGGGCTGGGGTCAGGAAACACGCCAGCCGGTTCCGTTTAGTGGCCGTGGTATCCCCGATTCCGGCGTGAGCCCTGCTCCCCTTGGTAACCCTTTTAGGAGACCCGCCTCCTCGCCTTCAGGAATCGAAGACTGCTCCATTCAGCCCGCGACTGGCTTCCGGGTCGTTGAGGTCGTTGATTCGAATGGAAACCGGACTGAAATCCGCGTTCCCAGAAACGCTCTGATCGGATCAACGCTGTTCGTTGACGACGGAAATAGCAGGAAGGTGCTGACAGTCGTGGCAGATCCGGACGGGGCCACAGGGAGTGTTATGGCGGGCGGTATGGGTATGGGTGGAGCTGCTGGGATGCCGGGCATGACGGCCGGCCCTCCCGGAGCGGGTATTCCCTCGGGCATGTATCGCCGAGTGGTGACTCGTGAATCATTCAATCTGGAGAAAATGGTTCCGCTCACCGCAGAAGAGATTCTGGAGTCGAAGCAGTTCCAAGACTTGCAGCAGCACATGAGCGATGCGACCAAGACCGACGCGGAGAAGGAACTCGGGCGGAAGCAACTGGCGGAACTGCTGGAGAAACAGTTCACCCGCGACTTCGACACTCGCGAGAAGGATGTGTTGGAACTCGAAACGCGAGTCCAGAAGCTGCGAGAGCAACTCAACAAGCGGAAAGCGGCGAAGGAAAAGATTATCGAGCTCCGGATGACGACGATTCAGAATGAGATCGACGGGTTGGGGTTCCCGGGCGGCGGAGGGGTGGTTCCGGGGGGAGGCTTCACTGCTCCCGCGTACATCCCCGGTTCGTCCTTTGCTCCAGGAATGCCTAATGGACTTGAGCCAACGCTGGAACCGAACTCCGATGCTCCCGCGTATAATCCTCCAAACCCTGCACCTTCGGTCCCACGTGCACATCCATTTTCAGTCCCAGCTGATGGCGTCCCGGTCGATGCAACAGGCTTCGCCCCTGCTCCGAATGTCGCCCCGTTCGCGGAACCGGTCCCGGTCAACACGAATTCCCCTGTGGAGTTGCCATCTGCGGACAAGAAGGCGGAGGAGGGGGGCGGTGCAAATCTCCTCCAGAACCCATCCTTTGAAGATGGCCCCAACGGCTGGGGAACCGGTACGAACCCGGAGACGGTCGAATACAAGATCGGTGACAAGGGAGGCACGAACCTCACGCGGGCTGCAATCATCCACAAAACCGCCGACAAGTATTTCCCAATCGCCGAATGGACCCAACCGATTGAGTACGACGGCAAATCGCCCGTGATTCAACTTATGGCGACGGTGAAGACCAAAGATGCCACGAAGGCGATTCTCGACGTGCTGTTTCTCGATGATAAGGGGGAGTGGATCAAGCACGAATGGGCCGCCTACATCGGCGATCAATCCGCCGAGCCGAAACCGCTGACCCACGACTGGAAGGTCTACAAAGGAGCCGTCTCCATCCCCGCCGGAACCAAGCAGATCGTCATCGGCCTGCAGGACTACGGCCCCGGCACGGTCTGGTTCGATGATGTGTCGGCGGTGTATTTGAAGGAGCTGCCGCAGGAGCCGAATCACTTGCCGAATAATAAACAAGAACCCTTGAGTGGTCTTTGAGCCGATGACAGTGCTCTAAACCGAATGAGTCGCGAGGAGATACTTCAGAGTTCCGAATTGACACATTCTGTGAGCCGCCAGGCGCTAGCCGCAGGTTCTGGAGGGCCGTGTGACGAGGGGAACCGGCGGCTTGCGCCGTGCCGCTCACACAGCTGTGAGTGAGATGTGTCACTATGGACTCCGCGGAATTTCTTGCAGCCTCTTCTCCGAGACATTGCGAGTCAGCGAGGCCACCCGGATTGGGCGTATTGATCATCGACCGCAGAGGTCGGGGAGGAACGCAGGGAGATCGGAGACTGTTCGACCTTCCTCCTCTGCGAGCCTTTGCGCCCTCTGCGGTGACATTTCTTAGCCAGTCAGAGATTCACGGTGAACCCAATCACTCTGGCACGTGGATCGTCGCTTTGATGTGCTTGAGGTTCGCCACGATTGTGAACGACATCAGCACCAGCAGCGTCCACGCACTCCACTTGCTGACATGCACCCTCGCCCACGCTCCGACTTGATGCGGGTAAGCCCACAAGCCGAAGAACGTCCCGAAGTTCTCGGCCAGCCAGATGAAGAAACCGATCAGCACCAAACTCACCACCAGCGGCATCCGCAGCTCCATTTTGTACGAGCGAAACGTCACCGTTGACCGGGCATACAGACCCAGCGCACACGCGGCCAGATACCAGCGGTAGTCACCAATGAAGTGGTGCGTGAAGAAGTTGGCATACAACGCCAGCGCGACCGTTGTCGCCATCCAGTAGGGCGGATGGTGAACGATCTTGAGGTCGAACAGCCGCCACGCCTGGATGATGTAGCTACCGACAGCTGCGTACATGAAGCCGGAGAAGAGCGGAACGCCGAAGAATTTGGTGTAGGCGAAATCGGGATACGACCAGGACCCGATGGCCTTGGAGGTCTTGAAGAGTTCGAGTCCGATGCCGAGCAAATGGAATAACGAGATCGCCTTGAGTTCGTCCTTCGTCTCCCACCCCGACCAGACCATCGCCGCCTGAATCGCCAAGGCGATCACCAGCAGCAAGTCGTAGCGAGGGATGCCGAGGAAACCGGCGCGAGGCAGCAGCAGGACTGCTAGGAAGAAGGACCCGGCGAAGACGCAGGCGAGAGCTTCCTTAACGGTGAAGTAGACGAACTCCCACAGCCAGTCGCGGAGAGTGGCCGATGGCTGGTGCAAGGGACTGAGCGTCTGAATGGCGTCTGACATGGCAGGCGTTCACGCCTTGGGTAACGCAAGAAGAGGAGGTGCTATGCAAGCTGTGGTTATGGGGGGAACGGCGACAGAATGCAATGCACTTGCGATACCAGCGAGGATTCTACTTGTGATGGGGAGTACTGTCACAATTCGTAGGACGGACGTCCTCGTCCGTCCGTGTGGAAAGCCTCGTGGAACGACGGACGAGGACGTCCGTCGTACACCTCAAATTGGCCCGCGCGAAGTCGGGTACGGCCAAAACAACACAGGCCGAGCGATGTTGCTCGGCCTGTGTGCGATTCAGTGAGGAGCGGCGTTCGAGTTACTCAGCGGGCTTGTCCGCTGGTTGATCGCTCGCAGGCTTGTCATCAGCGGGCTTATCCCCCTCGGGCTGCGGTCGGTCTCCTTCGGAACGAGGACGATCTCCTTCACCACGAGGTCGGTCCCCTTCGGGACGAGGGCGATCTCCTTCACCACGAGGACGGTCCCCTTCAGGGCGAGGACGATCTCCTTCGCCACGGGGACGGTCCCCTTCGGGACGAGGACGGTCCCCTTCACCACGGGGACGGTCCCCTTCAGGGCGACGTGCTTCACCCTCGCGGGCAAATGGCGGTGGCCCCATCAACTCGCGGGGATCGAGCGAGCCGTCCTGATTCCGATCAAGGGCTCCAAAGACTTCTGCCGCCTTCGAGAACTCCTCCTTGCTCAGGCGGCCATCCTTGTTTTCATCGAGTTCATCCAGCAGTGGGCTGCGCCCCATGGGAGGCATTGGCCCACGTCCATCCGGTCCCCGTTCACCGCCCTCGCGACCACGCGGGGCACCTTCGGGCAGCGGGCCCTCTCCGCGAGGACGATCACCATCCGGACGACCTTCTCCCCGTGGGGCACCTTCGGGACGCCGCTCACCCTCTGGACGTGGCCGGTCTCCTTCGGGCCGAGGACCGCCTGCTGGACGCCCCTCGCCTTCACGCCCCATGCGAGCTGCGAATTCTTCGGCTTTCTTGAGGTCGATCGCATCGCCGCCACCGAGCTTCTCCAGCAGCCCCTTGAGCCGCTCACGTCGCTCCTCTGGAACCTCGTCCATCGAAACCTGGCCGTCGGCGTTCTTGTCCAATTGCCTCAGCATCTGGAGCATCTCGCCCTGGCCACGTCCGCCCGCTTGTGGGTTAGCACCGCGTTCCTTCGCCATCTGGGCCACAGCCTGCATGACCTCTTCACGGCTCAGCTCTTCTTTGCCCGACTTCTCGAAGAGCCGATTGAGCATCTCGCGGAATTGCGGTGGAGCTTGATCGGGAATCTCACTCTTGGAGACCTTACCATCCTTGTTGCCGTCGAGACGTTCAAACAACTGGCCGGGATTGCCACGACCCTCGCCGCGTCCACCGGCAGCATCCGGGCCACGACCTGCTTCCGGAGGAGCGTCCGGAGTGTGCGCCGCTACGAATTCGTCCAGTGACAGGGACTTGTTTTCGTCCTTGTCACCCTTCCGCATCAGCCGCTCAAAGTGCGGGCGAGCGTCCTCGGGAACTTCCTCCAAGGTCAACTGGCCGTTCTTGTTCGCATCGAGCTTGCCGAACAGATCGGCGGGCTTTTCCCCATCCTGTGCGAAAGCACTGGCCGCACAGCACATCGACAAGAGTCCCCAACGGGACCATCGCAAAGATTTCATCTCGTCTCTCCCAAGTTGTCAGAACGCAATCCGCGCGCTAGAACATGATTGTATCCGTTGAGGTTCCGTCGACTCAATGTCGAGGTCTCACTCTATTGAACACCGCAGAGTCAACCCGGTTCCGGGGCATTTTGCAAAACAGTGGGGGACCTCCAGAGAAGTGCGATGAACATGCTGGGGTTGAGTCGCCTGAGGCCAGGCCCGTTTCCGACGCCCCGTCTCAGCCAGTGAGCGGCCCGGCGCTCGCCGCCGGTTCCCTGGACCTCACTCCCGACAAGCCCCGTGTTCCCCGACGAACCACGTTGAGAAGAACCGGCGGCTAGCGCCGTGCCGCTCACCAACGGACTCATCTTGTTCACAGCAGGAGCTTCGCCCCCGTGCCGTGAACATGATTGTGGTCTAGTCGTTCGCTGTGGGGCACGTTTTCTAAGGGCCCGTCGCCTCTCCGACCGTAGCTCATGTCGCTCCGCGACTGAGATTCCTCCCCCCAGCCCCCTTCGATTTCTGGGGAACCTCCGCGTCGAATTTTTCATCATGCGGAATGCGAGTCGCGGAGCGACATCGCCTACGCTCCCTCATGTTCACAGCTGGAGCTTCGCCCACCGGCGTGGCAAGACTCACCCCCGTGTCTTCGCGTGGACGGGATGCTCGGTCAGGCATACGTGACAACTGACCTTAGGCTCCACTTGCTGCCTGAGGTTCATTCGTTGAAGTCTCTCGATCCGGGCATCCGCACATGCGTCACATGTCGCAAATCGCCGCGCATCCCACAGGTCGACGAAGACCCGGCCTGTGTTCTGAACCAAGGCCGATTCCAACACCCGTTCCAGCGAACTCAGCCTCGGCGGAGCGTAATGGCCCTCGCGACCGAGCTGTTCCATGATGCCGTTCCCGTCACGAGTCGGGATGACGCAGCAGACGCGAACGCCTTGGGCGAAGGCGTGCTCGATCGACTTCAAAGCCCACTCCACACCCTGCTCTTCGGTCAGGTAGGGGGGGCGGAGCAAAATGAACGCGCGGACTTCGATCTCGTTCTGCCTCAAGAACCCGGCTGCCCGGTCGAAGTCGTCGAGGGTCATGCTTTTGTTAAGACGCGGCAACACCTCCGGATGGATCGTCTCCAGGCCGAGAGCGATCTCGAACTCACCGGGGATGCGCTTCCGAAACTCCACCGCCCGCGAGTCGGTCATGCGCGGATGATTCTCGACAATGACCGTCTGGAACCCCTGCACGAGTTCAGCGATGCGCGGATGATCCTCGACCGGGATCGCGCGCGGGTCGAAGAAATTCCCACTGTTGTAGAGCTTGATCTGCGGTGCGGGCGGCAGCTGAGAGAGAGCGAATTCGATCTGCCGGGGGATCTGGCCCGGAGCCAGCGTCTCGTCGGTCGTGTTCTTCCACAGGTCGCAATACAGACAGTGAAACGGGCACTCGCGGTTGGTTAGAAACAGTGTCGCTATCGACTCGATGCGGCCACTCGCGGATCGCTCATCTTCCACCAGAAAGGCGTACGGGCGCGACGGGTCGATTGAGTTCTTCGGACCGCGAACGGCGAGAATCTCGCGGGGAGAGAGTCTCGATCCCAAAGTGTCGGGCTGCGAATAAAGTTCGGACGGTGGCACGAGCTGGGTTCTTCTGATGTAGCGATCCGCGAGACTACCACAGGCGGTGGACAGGATACGCATTGAGTTTTGCATCCGCACTGACGACGAAAATGCCCTCCACAATCGCCTGACTCACGATCAGGCGATCGAAGGGGTCTTTGTGGTCTGGCGGGAATGCCAACCCCGCCAGATGTGCCGTGTGGGAGGGCTGAATCGGAAGAATCTGAAACCCGTATTGATCCAACACCAAGCCCATAAACTCTTCGTAGGGGCGATTCAGGGTCCACTTGCTCAGACTCACTTTGATCGCTATTTCCCCGTATGAGGCCGGACTGACAAGTATCTCATTCGAGAGGTTCTGAATCAGTGTCTGGGCGGTCAGACTCAGTTTGGAATCCCCTTCGACATACCAGAACATGGCATGCGTATCGAGCAACACCCTCACGGTGCGTACTCCGCAAAGTCCTGCAAGTGCTCGTCGTCATCGGAGACCACGGTGATGAATCCTTGACCCAGACCCGGTGCGGGACGCAACTGAAGTGCGAGTGCCGTCTGAGCTTTCTGCACCCGAGCCAGCGGTGTTCCGTGATCGGTAATCATCAATTCCTCCCCCGGTCGCAGACCCTGAATAATCTGCGGCAGCCGCGCTTGAGCTTCCTCAATAGTGACGGTGGTCATGTCCGATCCTCGGTGTGCTTCCTGGCGGTGAATGCGTGCGAATTCGAGGGCGAGTGTGTCGTTGCGATTGTACCACGCTTTCACTTGCACCCAAACTCTGCCTGGGTGCGAGGAACAGCATCTGACATGATTGCATCCGACAAGATTCGCCCCCCACCTCGCACATGTGCGAGTAGTCTTTGGTCACGTCGGTCTGCATCTGGCTTCTCAGAAACTTGGACAAGAGACATGCGTCATGCTGAATTGGGACTCCGGAAACGTGAAGCTGCACCTTGGGCGCGAGTTGGAAATCGGCTCAGGTTCGCGTCAACGTTGAGCGTGACATTCTTGGACAAAGAACTGCAACGAGGAGGGTTCTACTCTCTAGAGCATTCCACTATTGCGTTCGCGCCGAGAAGTAGCCTGGCCCCCCTAGGTCCGGGCGGAGCGGACCTAGGGGGGCCAGGCTACGAGGGCGCTCACCAAATTATGGAATGCGCTAGAGATTGGCTGAGTCTGAGGCCATTCAGTATTCTGGCACCTCATGTCCGCATCTTTCCCCGCAGTCGCCTGGAACTTTAAGTCATGCTGACCCGATGGACCAGAGGAGTGTTCTCACTATCTATTTGTTATTTCCTCCTGAGTCTGGCGGTGACCAGCTATGGCTATTTCAAGTCCGAGCAAGCAAAACTGGCGAGGCAGGCAACTGCGTGGGACCGAGAGATCCAGCGACCGCAGATTGCGAAAAACAGAGTGGCTCAAGACCTTTTGAAGAACTATCAACGAGGCGTTTTACAGGGCATCGCCTGGAACAATCACGGCCTCTTCATTTCGAAGTTTGTAGCGAGTCTGACTCTGGTTATTTTGATTTGGGCGATATGGCAGATGACTGACACCCCTCAATCGAAGATGGAAATCATCGCCCGTTGGACAGCATTCGTTCTCCCGGTCATTGTCGTGGTGAATGTCGTCTTTCCTGATCCGTCTCTGGCGAGAGTGGCCACGGCGATCATGGCAAGTCTGGTCGAAGTCGGGGTGGCCGCATCTGTCCACAAAATCTGTGAGACTACTGGGCAAGGTGAACTGGGCGCGAGACTTCGATTTGTCATCGTCACCCTTCGCCGAATCATCATGGGCGGGATTGCCGTCTTGCTGTTTGGTTTTGCATTGGATGTGCCGGATTTACTGTTGTACCAACTCTGCGTGGTGATCATTCTATTTGTTAACATCGCAATCGGAATCGAGTGCGTTTTACTGCTCCAGCTGTGGAATGCGTTGCGCACGGCAAAATATCAATTCAGCCCACTCGTTTCGCTCTTGATGAATCAATACACGAGGGAGACCGGACGTTCACCGTTTGCAGATGAGAACTTGGACTGAGAGCAACGCGCTCGCTGATCTACCTCACTTGCCCCGCAAGCAACCTCGCATGGGCCACAGAGGTATCGACGCTCAGGCGTAGCTGGACGCTCCAGCGACCGTCGGCGGGGGCGGTGAACTGCCAGTTCGGGACGACGCAGGCACTTTGATGGACCAGTTCGAAGCCGCCTTCGGACTGGCTGACGGTCTGGATCGGAAAGGTCCAGATGTCACCGGTCTGAGAGCAGTCGATGGCGACATCAATGCCCAGCCACTCGTCCACGAGGCCCACACGCTCGCAGTCCTCCAGCACCTGGACCGATTCCAGGCGGCCACGCTGTTGCCCCTGTGCATCGTAGAAGTACCGGTCATCGGCCCCGGACGCGAGGGCGGCGAAGTTCCACTCCACGGCGAAGTGCAGTGGCTCGCCGGGGGTGAGTCCCTCCAACTCGTACCGCACGTCGAGTTCTCCCGACGCAGCGGTATCGAGAGCGATCGTTTTGGTCAGTTTGACCGTTGAGTCACCGACCAGCCCGGTCCGAGTCAGGATCGTCTCGACGCGACTTTCGGAACGGCGAATGCGGGCCTCGTAGACTCCGGTCACGAAGTTGCCGATCTCGCCTTGCCCGGTCTGAAACTCTTCGAGTGTCGTGCCGGGTGCGAGAAAATGGTCGACGAGGCTCTTGCGCGGCCAAGCGTCATACTGCAGCTTCTTGTCGAGGTCGGGCTGCTTGAACTTCACCAGGTTGTTGATGTCGAGTTCGCTAACCCCCGCGAGATCGTTCTGTCGCCGCCCCGCTTCCAACACCCGGGCATGATACGGCTCGGGGCGGCGGTTGAGCGTGGAGAGCAAGTTGATCCGCGTCGCCCGCACATCGAGTTCATACATGTGCCCACCCCGCGCCGGAGCGATGTAGGCGACCAGCCGATCTCCCGCCAGCTGGACCTCCTTGCGGGCGTCGAGATTAAAATCCTGTACATCGACCGAGACCCACCGCCCCTCCCGGCCGGCGAGCTGTTCGAGGAGTGTGTCAGCCTGGATCAGGTGCTTGTAAATCCCGTTCCGCAAGTGCGGGAGATATAGCCCGCCGAACGCTCCGTGCCAGTACGGGCAATTGCACTGCCCGCGATACAGCTCGGTTCGTGCCCGCTCGAACAGCACTTGCTGTTCATCTGTTTCAAGTGTGGCCTCGGCCAGTTCCAGCTTGTGACTAACCTCCCGCATGCGGCAGTACATCTCGTCGCTCTCGGGATACTTCACCAAAAAATTGCGCCAGAACCCAGCCCTCACGAATGGCTTGAGTTCGTCCCAATCCGGCTCCTTCTCTTTGCGGCGGATGATCTCGCGGTACTTGATCTGCTGCTCGGTCGGAAGCACCCACTCGGTCATCTCACGGTAGCTGGCATCGGGTAGGTAGATCTTGCCCAGCGGCGAGACTGAGCGCACTGCCTCACCGAGGGTGACAATGTGCAGCCAATCACGATTGGCCACCAGCGCATCGAAGAACCGTCGTAGCCAGCCATTCGTGTAGCAATGCAGCTTGCTCTCGGGCCAGACGCCGAACTTCTCGCCGTCGTCCCCAAAGACGGCCACCGCGTGGGGATGCTTCGCGGCGAGCTGACGCAGATGCTCAATGGTCTCTTCCGGCTCGGCATACGGGATTGTGTAGCGCAGACGCTCACTGTCCGGGAATATCTTGAGTAAGCGGCCTTCGTCTTCGGTCAAATAGTACCCCTGCAGCTCCTCGTCCGACAGACCCGCCGAGCGGAAGTGGAAGTCATCGACCAGTGTGTAATCGATCCCCGCGTCGGTGATGTCGCCCGCGAACGTCGGCTCCCAAACACGCTCGGGAATCCACATGCCTTTGACGGTCACACCGAACAGCTGCCGCAGATATTCGGTGTAAGTTTTGATCTGTCCCACGCGGTCACGACGGGGAATCGCCGCCAGAATCGGCTCGTAAAACGGCCCGCCGAGGACCTCGATCTGGCCCCGCTCGACAAACTCGCGCACACGAGCGATGTACTCGGGCCGATGGTCCACGATCCATTCCAGCAGCGAGCCGGAGCAGTGCAGCGTGATCTTGATGTCGGGGTATTCCGCCAGCAGATCGAGAATCGGCGCGTACGCATCCTGATACGCCGCCTCGATCACGCCATCGAAGTTGCCGACCGGTTGATGGTTGTGCAGTGCCAGAACAAGCTTGATCGAGGCCATGGGGCCTACCTCCCATCCGCTCGGTTTGGGATCGAATCTCCCGCTTCCGCACAGACAATTCGCGCAGCTGCCCGCCCTCACCCGGACCGAACCCAGCTGCACTCTGACAATAGAGCATCTCTGCTCGCTCCCGCCAATTGAGAGAGGTTCCGGATTCTTGAGGCGGCTCTCAATCCGTGGGACCAGGGGGGATAGGTAAAACGGGATGGCGATGAGACGAGCGGATTCTTCTACGTCATCCAGATCTTGTTCCAAGTTCTAACCCCCGAGCCGCAAGCGTCAGCGCCCGATG
>JANPCU010000207.1:0-4203 GCA_031431195.1 Planctomycetota bacterium
CCAGCAAATCGCTAATGTCGCGCAGCGCAGTGTCCTGTGAACACTTCACCAGCTTCGCCCATTTGGACGAGGTAAGCTTTCCTTCAAACCCCTCCAGCAGCCGATTCACGATCATTCGAGGGAACCCGTTTCGTCTCGATCGAACTTCGCTCGGCCAGTCAAAGACTTGGCCGAAAAGCCAACTCCCGTGAGCCGTACAGATCACGGCAGATAATCACTGAAGCAAGTCGTCAACACCGCTGGAACCTCAACGAGTCAGCAGTGTGTCCTGGGGTTTCGCACGGTTAAAACTCGCCCACAATCTCGCCGCCTTTGATCGTGCCAAGTGCGCGGTACAGCGCCCCGTCGATGTTCTCGCCGATGAAGCGGACGTGTCCGTCGCCCATCAGGAAGTGCGTCCCGCCGACGTGAAAGCTACTGAAGTCGTCGAGGTGAGTGTCGGGGTGATTCGGTGTGTGATCGAGCGAACCGAGAACGCGCTGGAAGGCTTCTTCGCCTTCGGGAACCATGCCGGACCAAGTCGACCACCAACCCAGATCGGCTTTCGTTTTGCGTTCTCCGACCAGCACGGTGTTGCTCGTGCCATCGGTGAAATCACGAATGCTCGTGCGGCTATTGTGGTACACCGCCCCGTTTCCCACGCACTGCCCCTGAGCGTTGACAGGGGCTGTGCCAGCCGCATTCTCACAGCCGTCGAGTTCCTCGGTGCCGAAGGCTGCGATGTAGTTGGCGGTGGCGAGTTCGGCAAGGACTGTGCCGGGGCTGCCCTCTTCCTCAATCTGCCAAGTGATCGCCGGAGCTGCATCGCTGGGGCAGACCAAAGATGAAATCGTCGTCTTGATCCAGGGGGCATTCACCGGATCGTTGATCGGCACATTCAGGTCGAACTTGCTGTACAGGGGAGCCTGGTCCATCTGCGGAAGCAGCATAAGAGCCCAGCCTGCACCGCTGCCCCCTGCGTGTGCGGATTGCGCCCCAGTGGCCGGATCAACTCCAATCCAACCGGGTGGAAAGCCGCGAAACAGGTCATGATAGTTGTGCATGGCCAACCCAATCTGTTTGAGGTTGTTCTTGCACTGGGAGCGGCGAGCCGCCTCGCGAGCCTGCTGAACTGCGGGGAGCAACAAGGCGATCAGCACGGCGATGATGGCGATGACGACAAGTAATTCAATGAGCGTGAAACCACGGCGACGCATGGGAATCTCCAGACGGAATGTGACACAGAAGAACGAATGAGTGGTGCAGTCGCCACACGGCGCTGCCTAAGCCAGCACGTCAAATGACAGCGTGGCGGAACCTGGAAAGGCTGTGGAATTGCCCGACGAACGGACCTCGAGTCGGATCAATTATTTGACACGGACAGCAAGATCGGTTCCACGAGACGGTCCATACAGACCGCTTGCGTAAGGCAGCAATCCGCCAGCACTGAAGTAGATGATTAGGCAAAAATCGGTGGGCCACGGACTTCGTAGACCAATTCAAACAGGACGCCGGGTTGCTCAGCGACCTCGATCGAAAT
The DNA here is from genome assembly GCA_031431195.1 of Planctomycetota bacterium. Lineage (GTDB taxonomy): Bacteria > Planctomycetota > Planctomycetia > Planctomycetales > Planctomycetaceae > TH-plancto1. The sequence continues at coordinate 1,520 of JANPCU010000207.1, forward strand.
CTCAGTCACCGCCACGACCCAGGGCGTCCACTGGAAGGCGATCGTCACCTCAGCCGGGCGGGTGAAGAACTGGCAAATCGCACAGTCATCATCCGTCAACGGGGCGGGAGAATGGTGATGTTCTTGGCTGGCAGGAACGGCAAGATCGTGACTGTGAGAGTGTTGGCAGCCACAGTGCTGATGCTTCGTGGCGGCCTGCGGAGCCGTGCAGGCTGCGGCCATACCGTGATCATGATGGCATCCTAAGACGCTGTGCAGACCCGCATTTCCCAACAGCGAAAACGCTGTCTGGAGCAGGAGCAGGGAGCCAAAGATGAAACGCCGCGACATCATGCACAATTATCCTTCCCCTTATTTTGTATGGTTGATCGTCTCACATAGCAATGCTGAATTATGCGGATTTTAAAAAGGACTTTCGCATTCATCGAGTCTTCACACGAGTGAGTGGTCCGCGATCCGCACCTGTCAGGTGGCTCCACAATGATCGGGGGATGACATGGAAATTTCTCGACACCTCAAGTCTTGACTTCCCTCGAATGGCGAATAGCATTCCACGCACTGACAGGTCGGGTCAGACAACGCACCGAGTGATCGTGCGTGGATGTTTTTCGTTTTGAAACACCGTCTGACCATCTTTGTTCTGCTACTTGCCTATGGGCTGCCAGCCCTATGCGGGCAATCAGTGCATCTGTTCCATGCGTGTTCCGCCCATGAGTGCGGTTTGAAGCATGCCGAGCAGTCTCAAGCTTGCGGCCACTGTTGCCATCACTCAGGTGCGCCGACTGAATCGAAGCCGCGTGGTCTGCGGCTCGAATTGCCGGGGCACGACAGCGCGAACTGTTTGACTTGCCAGCACCACCGCATGTTGGTGACTCGGACCCCGGTCGTTCGCGTGGACGATGCGGCGGTGCTACTGACAACCATTTCTGTTTCTCCGGTACTCCAACCCGAATCGGGCTGGTCCTTGCTGTTACGCGCTCGAGGGCCTCCCTCCTGCTAACTGGGAGCGTCCGCTTGCACCTTACGCTCGCCCGTTGGCGTATCAACGAGGCGATACGGAGCGGATTGTCGATGAGAGTCACCCTTCGCGTGCTGGGAATGCGTGCTTCGACGACGGCTGTCGTGGAAGGCGTGTCTCATTCATCGCGACATCCCGTGTCCCTCATTCGAGCATGAGCATCCACGACTGCACTGATGTGCCTTGGTTGTGGCTCATTCGTCCTGCCGGAGCGGACTCTCATTAACTCTCGTGTCCTGTCGTCAGCTGAACTCGCGATCTGGATTCTCGCTCGTCTGCATGGATGAGCCAAGCCCCAGTCCTCGTACAGCCCGCTGCGGTCACTTCTTGACAACCCCGACCCGACCAGTCAGTTGCTGGATCGGCCGCAGCGGGTTTCTTAGATCCCATCCACTGTGACGCCTCGAAGTCCTCGCGAAAACAATTCGCGACGTGTCTGCGGGCTGTCACGTAAATACAAACAGGTGAAACATGAAAGATCTTCGTCGTTCTGTCTGCAAGCAACGTGGTTTTACGTTGATCGAATTACTGGTCGTCATCGCGATCATCGCTGTGCTGATCGCGTTGTTGCTGCCCGCCGTCCAGCAGGCCCGCGAGGCGGCTCGTCGGGCGCAGTGCAAGAACAACCTCCGCCAAATGGGGCTGGCCCTGCACAACTACGAGAGTACGTTCTCGACATTCCCAGGTCTGACTGGTTCCAGCAGCTTCTCTGTGCAAGCTCGCTTGCTCCCTTATCTCGAACAATCGAACCTGCAAGGACTGATCGACTTCCAGAAGCCACTCATGACAGGAGTTTCATTCAATCCATCGCTGAACCCGGCATTCGTCGTGCCTGCGCAGACTGTGGTTCCGGTCTTCCTGTGCCCCAGTGAAGCGAGTGTCCCTGTGTTCGAAACCGTGATCGGTGTTCCGCCCACTCCGACCAAATGGGCGGGACTCAATTACATGATCTCGACCGGGAGCGCGACCGGAACGAACTATGACGACCGATATCGCACCGACGGGATGGCCTGGGAGAACTCCGCTGTCAGGTTCCGCGACATTACGGATGGGACTTCCAACACCGTGCTGATGGCCGAAACGCTGTTGGGTGACAAGATTGATTCGACCGGTGGTCTGCCTCCATTTCCGTATCGCCGCATTGGAAGTTGGAGCGGTTCCTCATCGGCCACCCCTCCGCCAGGGTTTGCGATCTCGGGCAACTTGATCTCCAATCCCGATCTGTCCACCGTGGTCCCGACGATCACCAGTTGGGCGGGTGGTCAAACTCGCACGGGACGTGGTCAGGCATGGATCCGGGGTGTCCCGTTTGCGACCTGCATCAATGGCTATCTGACTCCGAATAGCCGCATCCCCGACATTGGTATTCACGGTCGTGGTTTTTATGGTGCCCGCAGCCTGCACACCGGAGGTGCTCACTTCTTGTTGGCGGATGGCTCGGTGCGCTTCATCAGCGAGAACATCGATCTGACTCTGTGCCGCAACATCCATTCTCGCAATGGTGGCGAAGTGCTGGGTGAGTTCTAGAGTAGATTCAGAGTTTGTGTGCAGTCAGGAGGTTGGAACACTAATCTTCACGAATTAACACTAATCCATGGCAGGATTCGCAAGGAATCGGATGAGTGAAGATTAGCGGAGATTAGTGTTCCAAGTCCTCCGGATTCCT
>JANPCU010000208.1:0-39855 GCA_031431195.1 Planctomycetota bacterium
ATCCGCCGCCCAACACTGCCCCCACCTCGCCCCGTTCTACAAGAAACTGCGCGCCGCCAATAAACCCTACAACGTCGCCCTCATCGCCGTCGCCCGAAAACTCCTCGTGAGACTCAACACCCTCCTCAAAAACCTCAAAAATCAAACCCCGAATGCGACGCTCGCAACTTGACAAGCGACACAGTCGCTCTGCGTTGCACACTTCCGAGACGCTGGATGAGGGCATCACATGCGAGGTGGCTGTGAACCGTGGTGAATCTCTGATGATTTGTATGAAGCGCACTCCTCTGTCGTGAATTCCAGAGAGCTGTCTCCTGTTGTGATGAACACACCGCGACAACGCCCGCGTCTCGCCGTGGTTGAAATTTCTGCCGATTTCGCTACCCTACATAGGTTGAGAATTCGCGGTCCGCAGGCCGACGGAGCGGTGGCTTCGTCTGGCTCGTGGAATGCAGAGTGTTGCGGACGATTCAGGCTTGACGTAACAGCCTGTTCGCACAGTGGTTCGGGAACTCGGAGATGTCGACTTGGACATTCTTGCGGCAATGAAAGACAGCCCGTCGTTCGGGCGTGAAGATGTCAAACGCATACTGGGAGCCGCGACCGGACCTGGGGCGGCCGAGTTCCGTCGCGTGGTCGAGCAGGTTCACCACGAGGCCGGGAGCAACCCCTCCTTGAAGGTCCGGGCGGGTGTTGGCTACTTCTTCCTCGGCCAACCTGACAAGGCAGCGGAAGCCCTTGACGGGTGCAAAGACGGCATGGGGCGATACTACCGCGGCCAGGCTCTGTCGACTCTCGGCCAGCATGAAGAGGCGGCCAAAGAATTCGACGAGGCGATCAAGCTCGGTGAGAACAAGGTCGAATGCACCCTGCGCAAGGCCGGTGAGGTTCGCAAGCAGCTGAAGCTCGACGAAGCGGTGCAGATCATCAAGAGCACTGGCCCCGAAGGAGCCCGCCAAGCGGAATACTCCTACCAGATGGGCTGTGTGATGGCCGACCAGGGTGACACTTACGGAGCCATCGAATACTTCGAGCGTGCGGTCGACATGGACCCGCACCATCAGCGGGCGCTGTTCGCGCTGGCTCTCCAGGCTGCTCGCCAGGGGAACGATGACGAGTCGATTCAGCTCTACGAACGTTGCCTCTCCAAGCCTCCGTACTACCAGGGGGCCTTGCTGAATCTCGGTCTGCTGTACGAAGACAAAGAAAATTACGCAGCCGCCCAATACTGCTTCGAGCGGGTGTTGCGCTACGACCCGAACAACGAATGGGCTCTGTTGTACCTCAAAGATATTGAGGCCACCAGCAGCATGTACTACGACGAAGAGACGCTCAAGCAGCAGCAGAAGCTGGAGCATCTCCTCAGCCGTCCCGTCACGGACTTCGAACTCTCCGTTCGCAGCCGCAACTGCCTGGCCGGGATGGACATTCGCTGTCTGGGCGACCTCACCCGCATCAACGAGCCGGACCTGCTGGCGGGCAAGAACTTTGGCGAGACATCGCTGAAGGAAGTTCGCGAACTGATGGCCCTGCACAATTTGAAGATCGGCATGAGCGTCAACGAGAAAGCTCGCGACGCTTCCCCGGACTTCCGCGATCTCAGCCCCGAAGAGCAGGCCACCCTGCAGACTCCGATCGGCGACCTCAACCTCTCCGTCCGGTCTCGTAAGTGCATGACTCGTCTGAATATCACCACGGCGGGTGAGCTGTGTCAGCGAACTCCGGACGAGTTGATGGGGGCCAAGAACTTTGGTGTGACCTCGCTGAATGAAGTCCGTGCCAAGCTCTCCGAGCTCGGCATGCGTCTGCGAAACGACTGATTCGTCTGTCATCCTTTTGATTCGATCTACAGGAGTGTCCGCCCAGCGGACGCTCCTGTTTTCATGGGGAGTCTCCTGCTTCGAATGAAATCAGACAGGGAGCCTGACTGGGGCCTGCCCGTGACCATAGAATCTCTGTGATTCAATCGAATTCAACGTGTTGACCAGATTGGTCTTGTGGAGAGTTTTTCGTTCAGATAACTAACACCTATGTAGAGCTTGCCCAGGCTGAATCAGCAAGCATTCTTCCGTTCGGTGAAGGTCAGATGATGCTCTCCATGTTCTCGTTCTTGTCATCGGAAGCGAAACAACTGGCCGCAGCTCGGACGGTCCTCGAACATGTGGCCGAGCAACTCGACGCTCGGTTCTCGGTCCGGCTGTGGGACGGCTCGATGGTCCCGTTGGGGAAGAGCGTCGATCCCCGGTTGTTCGCATCGATCAGTGGGCCGGGCGTGATCGGATCGCTGCTTCGCTGGCCGACGCTCGATAATCTGGTCAGACAGATCGCCACGGGCGGGATCGACTTCCATGGCGGCGACCTGATGGAATTCGGCGAGGTGGCCCGTATTGCCAGCACTCGTTCTCGCCTCAAGTCACTGAGCAAGAGTAAGCTCCTCTGGAACGCTCTCCCATTTCTCGTGGCCCCCGATGACAAGGGAAGCGAGAAGCACGCTTATTCCGGGGATGAGGTCGGTCGCGGCGGTGTCGCCCGCGAGAATCAGGACTACATCCAGTTCCACTACGACCTCGGGAACGAGTTCTATCATCTGTTCCTTGATCCGGAGATGCAATACTCCTGCGGCTACTTCACCGACTGGGGCAACTCCCTCGAACAGGCCCAGCAGGACAAGCTGGAGATGATCTGCCGCAAGCTGCGGCTCCAGCCAGGCGAGAAGATGCTCGACATTGGGTGCGGCTGGGGCGGGCTGATCTGTCACGCGGCGAAGCACTATGGCGTCCACGCCCACGGGGTCACGCTGTCGCAAACGCAGTTCGATTTCGCGACGGCCAAGGTGAAACGTCTGGGCCTCGAAGATCGCGTGCAGGTCGAACTGCGCGACTACGTGACACTCGACGGGACATACGACAAGATCTCTAGCATCGGCATGTACGAGCATGTCGGCATCGCGAACTACCCGAAGTATTTTGGTAAGATCAACTCGCTGCTGCGCGACCGGGGACTGCTGCTGAATCATGGCATCACGCGACGGGCCAAGGCGAACAAGAAGCGGTTCGCCTACATGCGGCCCGAGCATCGGCTGATCGCCAAGTACATCTTCCCCGGCGGCGAACTGGACCACATCGGGCACACCTGCGAGTCTCTGGAAGCCTGCAAGTTCGAGGTCCACGATGTCGAGAACTGGCGCGAGCACTACGCCCAGACGACCAAGTTCTGGTGCCAACGCCTCTCTGCCAAGAAGGACGAGGCGATCGCCATGGTCGGCCCCGAACGCTACCGCCTCTGGCTGGCGTATCTGGCCGGTGTGTCGTTCACGTTCAATGACGGAGCCCTCCGCATCTTCCAAGTCGTCGCCAGCAAACACGCCGCCAAAGGCCGCGCCGAACTCCCGCCGACCCGCGAAGACCTCTACCGCCGCGCGGCGTGAATATGGTCGTCACATGGCCATGTCGGGCGGGACAAGCCCCTTTTGGGGCTTGCCCACCATTGCACTGATTAACCCAGTCGCACATGGTGGGCCTACATTACTGGTTCAACCACATCACCGTCCAACTCAGAAGTTTCTTCGGCGATGGCGTGCGACTCAGGTAAATCGTACAAGTGATCCTCTAATTCGATGAGGCTGCTGTCCAAGTGTCTACACTTCTCACATCGGACGAGCAAATCCACAACAAAGTGCTCTAGGTCAGTCATAGCTTTCATCTTCAACGGAGAGTTGCAAGACTGGCATAGAAGATCCAGACTCAGGATGAACTCATTAATTTCTCGAACAGGTAAGAGTTCTTCGTGGTCTTCTGTATACTCCTGCTGCGATAAGGAAAATGCTGCCGCTAACCTAAGATCGAACAATGGTCCAACGCACCGGAAGTCTTTGTTCCATCTCGAAAAGACGGCACGAACAACTCCGAGTATATGAACAAGCAAGAGTGGGACCGTTTTGTAATACTCCTCAGTGAGATCGTTTCTCGCATCATCATCCAGGAATGTGAAGTTGAGATTCCCAGTTGAAGTGCGATAATGTTGATTCGTCGTGACGAGGTGAATCGCTCGGTTCCATGTACCCTCCAAACTCCACTCCGTGGCTTTGTCGAACCGAAGCTCCCATAAAAGTTGGAAGTCATTGAATTGATTAAGTGCGGAATGCTCGCAAGCCGTTTTCGACACATCTTTCATCCAATCAGATTCATTCTTGAGCAAGGCGCAGAGATCGATCTTCTCTGGACCAATTGCGAACTTGTTCATGAATCCGTCGCGATCAACTAGTATCCATTCGAGCAGGAACAACTGGTCGCGACACGGTTTACGCAGAAGTGCGAATGCTACCCCCAATTTGCCCTTTGCTGCTGACTCGATCGACTCAAAGAGGAATTGGCACATATCAAATAGCAATCCTTGGACGAGTACCCGCTCAGTCAGAGCGTTCGCCTCATCCAGTTTTCCAGACGTGCGCAGCCATTCAACAATGTCGCCATTGAATTCGATATCGATCGCTTTTCGATCAGCCTCAGTGACAGGAAATCGTATCTGAAAAAGTTCTGCCTGTTCTCCAAGAGCGATTGCACCAGCCAAGATGTCATGCATCATGAACGCGAGGTGGTGTGACCACCAGAATCGTCTTGGAAGACCGAAATAGTTCAAAGCACACCTCCATGAGATACGAGACAAAGATCGAACAGACAGACCTTCTGTTCAACGAATGATCCGAATCACTCCACAGAGGACACCATATCTTTGGCATGGTTCACTTGTGAAGTAAGCTACAGCCTCAGGCTGGAAGCCTATCCCACGGGGCTACTCAACGCGCAACGCCAATAGCATCGGTAACCTCGCCACCTCCCTGACCGCCGCTAGCGATGACAGCATCCCCGCCGCAAACACGGCGGCGATCGTCAGCCCCAGCCCTGGCCAGGAGACATCGGCTCCGATGCTCAGCAGGTGCGGGGCCATCGCCACTGCAGCTGCGACTGACCCGGCGAGCAGGCCGAACGTGAGCAGGAAGGCGTTCTCCAGCAGCACGATCTGGCGGAGCATCGAGGTTGTGTACCCCACAGCTCGCAGCAGGGCCAGCTCGCTGCGGCGCTCCCAGACGTTCCGCATCATCACCACGCCGAGGCCCACGGTCCCCAGCAGCAGCCCCAGCCCGCCGAGCGTTTGAAACGTCGACAGATAGGTGTTCTGCACCGACAGGAAATTCGCCAGCCGGTCGGCCACCCGCTCGGCATCGAACCCGGAATCGGCGAGGTCGGACTCCAACAGAGTCGTGACTTGCGAGGCCAGCGCGGGGTCGACTTCGATCAAGAAATAGCGATACCCCGCCGTGTCGGGAAACAGCCGCAGCAGGTTCTCTTCCGACATCAGTAGCACCCCTTGAAATACGCTGCCATCAAGCATCCCCCGGACCATTAATGATTGCTTCCGGCGGTTCGAGTCCTCGATCTCGATGGTCGCCCCGATCCCCTTATGTAGCGAATACTGGAGCGTGTTCATGTCGCCGAGGACCGGGATCTCACCGCCCGACTCCTTCGCCGATAACAGCGCCCACGGATCACTGACCCGCGTGTCGGCGAACTTGAACCGCCGATCTTTCGAGAGTTTCTCGATGACTGATTGCGGCACGCCGAGCAGCGTGGGCAACTGGGTCTGGTAGAGGTTCAGGCAACTCGCGTTCTCGCCCGGCTTCATGCGGAAGGCGGTGAACTGCGTCTGCTTCAACAGCTCTTCGTTCTCGATTTTGGAACGCAGATTGACTCCCGCCTTGGTCCGACCCGAAGGCGTGTTGAGGTCATACAGCACCGGCTGATTCGTCTCGGCCACGAGCGTGTAGCCTCCGTTCCCCGAGTCGCGGCGCGGGGCCTCGACCGCTGGGTTCCGCTTCCCCGAGGCGACCGCCACGACCAAAAACGTCGCCGACGCAATCAAGCTCGCGGTCAGCAAGCTGCGCGACCGGTTCCGGGCTGCATTGCGAATCGCCAAGGTCGCTAGTGCCCGCCAGCCCCGGCCTCGCACTGCGGCTGTGCTGTCGGCAGCCAGCCAACGGGCGAACGCCGAGAGACTCGCGACGAGCGCCGACAGCCCGCCGACAAAGAACGCCACTGTGCGGATCGAGAACCCGGCGAAAGCCTCGCTGGACGGCACCAGTCCCAGCACTCCAGCCACGAGCAACACCGCACTGATCCCGGTCGAGACCTGCATCACCCGCCGTCCGCGCGCACTCCCGGGACCGACCGCCGTCGATCCACTCAGCCCGGCGTTCGAGAGCAAAACCCGCGGTGACATCGCCCGCAGTTGCCGACTCGTCCGCCAGATCATCAGCGTGGAAATGAGTACCGCAATCAACCAACCAGTGATCAGACTTCCGGCCTTCACGTGCAGGAATAACGCCCGCGTCCCGACTGCCCCGGACCACCATGTCGTCAGTCCGTAGATCATCACGCCGGAATACAGCACCCCGCCCACGATTCCCAGCAGTCCCCCGATGGCTGCGAGCGTCACCCCCTGCGTTAGCACTTGACGCCCCACCGACTGCGAGGTCCAGCCGACTCCCATCAGGACGCCGAACTCGCGGCTGCGACCCTCCAACCCGAGGCGGAATAGCAGCGACACGAGTAATAGAGCCGACGCAATCAAGAACAGACTGAACCCGATGAACAGCCCGGTGAAGTCGGTCGTGCCCCGTGCCGCCATCAACCCTTGCAGCTTGACCGGCTCGACCGCGAGACCCGTTACGTTGCTGTCGAGGCCAGCTAGCCAAGCGGCCTCGAACGTCTTGGCGAACTCGGTCGGCGACACCCCGGCGGGCGGAGCGATCCGCAGCGAGGTGCGGTTGCCATACCGGCTCTTAAACAGTTCTTCCGCCGCAGCCAGATGCCAGAAGACCTTCGGCGTCGTGCGGTACGGCTTCCAGAAATCGCGGTCGCGTTGCGTGATGCGGTCCTTCTTGAGGGGGAACGGCTCGCGCCACTTGGTCGGGTCTTCGGCATCCGAGATCCCCGGAACATACGGCGTCAGCCCCGGATCGGCACCCGCTCCGGTGAGCTTCACGATCCCGCAAATCTGCGCCGTACGAGTCAACTCCGGCAGCTCGCCGGTGTCGCCGACGACCTTGTATTTCAGTGTCACCATATCGCCGACTGCGACTGCCAAGTCCTCGGCAAGCCATTCGTTGATCGCGATTTCATTGACCGTCGGCGATGGAGTATACGAGAGATACTCGTTGCCAAACAGCAGAGACTCGAACGCACCCGAGGTAAAGCTCAGAGTCTCGAACGGTCCGTCTCTGGACTCTCGGACTCCCGCCGAGATCGGGTACATCGAGAACTTGCTCGCGTCCTTCGCGTTCTCTATCTCCGTCAACAACGACACCAACACTGGCGAAGTCACCCACCCGTGGTCCTTTGCCACCTTCTCAGCTGCGGCGATCGTCCCGTCATCGATCAGCATCCGCTCGCTTTCGAGCGACAGGTAGCCGTGGGCTGCGTTCGGCACGAGACGGAGTGAGAGGTCCGCCAGCGTGAGATGGCTGTGCAGCTCGGTCGTGAGTCTGTACGCGAGGTCGGACCCAATCGGATCAGGGAGTGTCGTCTTTCGCTCCGCGAAAGCACGCTCTTTCGCGGAGCGAAAGGCGACATTTGATTCCCCCAGTAACAGCGCGTTGATCCGCGCGGGCTTCTCGGGCTCCTGCTTACGAGCCGACGCCGGAACGTGTTGCAGGTTGAGCTGCGTCTGCAACTCCTCCAGATCGACGAACGCATTGAGCGGCAGCTGCTGACTCGGGTTAAGGCCAAACCGCCCCGGCATCTCCCGGTCCTCAAAGATGCGCGAGACCTGTGTCGGCAGTTCAACCACCGTCTCCTCGCGCTCGCCGAGCAACGCATCGCGAGGAATCGTGGCTGGGATTTCGACGATGACCGATGCCTTGTCTCCGACCTTCAGTTCGAGTTGCTCCGCGAGCCGGCGGCTGATCGCCAATCCCTCGCCCGGCGGCTCGACCCCCGCGAGTTTCCAGAACGCGGCATCAACGCCGTACACCTCGACATGCCCGGCCCGCCGCGAGGTCGCCGACGTGATCTGTCCCGTCTGCACACTCCCCGTCACCAGGATCGCCGGGGCCACGGTCGCGATATCTGCCTGCCACGCTGCGGCCAGTTCCGCTGCCAAGTCCTGCCGAAAGAACCTCGGCCCGCGTACCACATGATCGACCCCACCCAGCCGCTCCAGCGACAATGTCTCCAAACTTCCCTTCACCGAATCGCCGACAATCAATGCCCCGCTGATGACCGCCGTGGCGAGGGCCACACCGATGATGACCGCAAAGCTCGACCTCGCGAAATGCCGGAGAGTGGAAAGCCAGAATGTCTGTCGCGTGAACATGGCGGATCGCACGGAGGGCAGGGCAGGGTGTCAAGAAGGACACTCTACTTGCCCCATCGTGGGGGGAGTAGCCCACGCCACTGTGAGCGGCACGGCTCTAGCTCAACAGCCCGAGCAGATATTGCCCATACGTACTGTTCTTCATCACCTGCGCCAGGGAACCCAACTGGCTGTCGTTGATGTAACCCATGCGCCAGGCGATCTCTTCCGGGCAAGCGATCTTAAGGCCCTGCCGCTGTTCCAGTACCGATACAAAGTGGGTCGCATCCACGAGTGACTCATGCGTGCCGGTGTCGAGCCAGGCCGATCCGCGCCCCAGCGTCTCGACATGCAGCGTCCCCTGTTCGAGGTACAGCCGGTTCACATCGGTGATCTCCAGCTCACCGCGCGGCGAGGGCTTGATCTTGTGGGCGAACTCCACCACTTGTTCGTCATAGAAGTACAGGCCGGTGACCGCCAGCTGCGACTTGGGAGCCTTGGGCTTTTCTTCGATGCTGATCGCCTTGCCTGCTGCGTCCATTTCGACCACACCGTACCGCTCGGGGTCGCGGACATGGTAGGCATATACGGTCGCCCCGACAGTGCGCGTGCTGACCTCTTGCAGGCTTTGCGACAGCTGATGTCCGTAGAAAATGTTGTCACCGAGGATTAACGACGACGGACGGTCCTTGACGAACTCGGCCCCAATGTGGAAGGCTTGGGCCAGTCCCTCCGGCTTCGGCTGCGCGGCATAGGAGAACTCGACTCCCCAGCGCTTCCCATTCCCGAACAGCCGCTCAAACAGCGGCAGATCGTGTGGCGTGCTGATGATCAGGATCTCCCGAATCCCGGCCAGCATCAGCGTGGACAGCGGGTAGTAAATCATCGGCTTGTCATAGATCGGCATCAGCTGCTTACTGACGACGATGGTCGCCGGATAGAGCCGGGTTCCGCTGCCGCCCGCCAGGATGATACCGCGTCGGGATTGGGGGTGGGACATGGCTGAACTACCAGAAAGGAACGTGAGTGAAATTGGGATCGGCGGATGCGTGACGGAGAAGTCTGATCGGTAGTAAGTGAACAGATGCCATTTCTGCTCCCTCTCCCCCGCAGTCACGTCGGTGGGCCATGTTCACATCGATCGCGGGGGAGAGGGGACCGGACTCTCGACTCGCTGACTGTTTCTCGGGAGTGGATGAAGTCTGGCGCCGCCATCCCACGGCCACCAGCACGGCCACCGCGGGCATGATCGGAGCCCGCATCCGCACATCGGTCCAGTAGACCAGATGCACGAGAACGAATCCGAGGATCAAAGAGAGAACCGGCCACACGTTCGAGAACTGCCCTTGGCTCCACAATCTCCCGAGAGCCACAACTCCCCCTACCCACACCGCCGCATACCCTGCGGCGATGATCCACAGCATCGGCACGGGCAGACCCGTCTCGGCAGAACGACCGGGAAAGATCGACCAGAATGTGACAGCTCGGTGCCGACATGCCCGCACAAATCGCCACGGGTTTTCACGGATGAACTGTTTAGCGCGGGTCGCCTGCCACTGGTCACGAGCGATTTCGCCATGAATCTCCAGACGTTCCATCTCGGAATTGGTCTCTTGCTGCCAACGGCGAAGACTCTCACCGTCCCACGCCGGGGCACCGCCTTCAATCACCTCGGCGTAGTACACCGGGTTATTCGCCAGCCAGAGCGTGTAGCCACCGTGCGTGGTCGTCACGATCGGCTTTCCGAAGACCATCCCGTTGCGAATCGCCCACGGGGAAACGACCGCCAGTGCTGTCACCACGATAACTAGCCCGAAGCGTAAGCGAGGGGCCCACATCGGAGACCCTCGCTCACGCTTCGGGCTAGTGTTAAGCAACAGTCGCCCCAGCAGACATAGCCCCAGGGCCACGGCGTAAGTCGGCCTCGCCAGCAGGCACAGCCCCCAGACCACCCCCTCGATCATCGCTCCCCGCGTGGTGTCCTCCGAGGTGGCCATCCTCCACAACAGCACTGCACTCAGGCAGCTGCACAGCGTTTCAGTCATGGGCTGGCCGCTGTAGAGCAGCAATAACGGGTCGAGTGCGACGATCCCGCCTGCGAGGAATGGAAGCGACAAATCTGTACCTCGACCGAACCTCACCACTGCCCGCCCCGTGGCCCACACCATCCCCAGCGCCAGCAGCAGATGCAGCACCGCGACTCCGCAGGGGCGGCCTCCCGTCCCGACCAGCAGGAATGGATAGAGCGGGGAACGAAACGCCGTCGGCATCGGCACAGACGTATCTGGCGTCGAGTACCCGTGGCCTTCTCGCAGTTCATTCGCGATCCCCAGATACAGGTCGCGATCCGTTGTCAGCTGCTCCGGCCGCGCGACCATGACTCCCACCCGCAACAGCACTGCCAGAACCAGCACGCTGAGCCACCAGAATCGCGGCGATGTCGGGAAGCGAACGGGCACGGGGCTCTCTCGGGATAGGGCATTCGGAATTAGGATCCGGGACGCAGTGTACCGGTCTGCGGGTCTGCGGCGAACCGCTGATGGAAGGAACGCACTCTCCAGCCATTGATTCTCATCTACCATCCATGTTCCAATAGGGAGATATTCTTTCTGGAGGCAGGCATGCCAGCATTCGGTCAATCGTCCGCTCTTCCGCGTCGGCAATTCCTCAATACCTGTGGGATGGGCTTCGGGGCCTTAGCGCTGAACCACCTGCTCACCCGCGAAGTGCCGGCCGCCATCGGTCCGATGGCCCCGCGCGAACCACACTTCCCGGCCAAAGCCAAGAACGTCATCTATCTGTTCATGGCGGGCGGACCGAGCCAGCTGGAACTGTTCAGCGACAAGCCGGAGTTGAAGAAGTTCAGTGGGCAGGCCCCTCCGGAAAGCTTCACGAAGGGGCGGCGGTTTGCCTTCCTCAAACCCGATGCGAAGCTACTGGGATCGAATCGGACCTTTGCCAAGCACGGTCAATGCGGTATGGATTTAAGCGAGTTGCTCCCGCATCATCAGCAGATCGTCGACGAGGTCTGCTGGCTGCGGGCGGTGAAGACCGATGTCTTCAATCACGGCCCGGCCAAGATGTTCATGAACTCCGGGTTCCAAGCTCCGGGCCGCCCCAGCTTTGGCTCGTGGGTCACGTATGGACTGGGGAGCGAGTCCGAGAACCTGCCCGGCTTCGTCGTCCTCCAATCAGGCCCACGCGGACCGCGCGGTGGGAACACACTCTGGTCGAGTGGGTTCATTCCGACCACGTATCAGGGCGTCCCCTTTCGCGGACAGGGCACGCCGATCCTGCATCTCGACAGCCCACCGGGCATCACGCCCGATGCCCAGCGCGACTTCATCGACACGCTTTCCCAACTCAATCAGCAGCGGGTCCAAGCAGTTCACGACCCCGAGATCGAGACTCGCATCCACGCCTACGAAACGGCGTTCCGCATGCAGTCGAGCGCTCCGGAACTAATCTCTCTCGATGGCGAAACGAAAGAGACGTTCGACCTTTACGGAGCCGAACCCGGCAAGCCCTCGTTCGCCATGAACTGCCTCCTCGCTCGCCGGATGATCGAGCGCGGCGTGCGCTTCGCCCAGCTGTATCACACCGACTGGGACCATCACGGCGGCGATGGGGCTGACCTCGACAAGACGTTAACGAAGACAACGCAAGAGACCGACCGCGCTTCGGCAGCATTGATCCTGGATCTCAAACGGCGCGGGCTGCTGAACGACACGCTGGTGATCTGGGGCGGTGAGTTCGGTCGCACGCCGATGGGCGAAGCCCGCGGTACGATCGGACGCGACCACCACGTCGACGCCTTCACGCTCTGGCTGGCCGGCGGCGGGGTCAAGGCCGGATACGTCCACGGCAGCACGGATGACATGGGCTTCGGAGCCACCGAAGGGCAGGTCCACGTCCACGACCTGCATGCCACGCTACTGCACCTGCTCGGTTTCGACCACGAACGCCTGACCTACCGCTTTCAGGGCCGAGATTTCCGCCTGACCGATATCCACGGAAAGCTCGTGCCGGAGATCATGGCCTGAAGCGGGGGGCCGATTATTGTTTGTCGTCACGCTCACTGATTCACTCGCCCCTTCTAGGATTTTCCGCATGCCTGATAAAGTCCTCATCATCGTGGGTGACGCCACGGAAACGGTCGACACGCTCTACCCGTATTATCGTCTGCAAGAGGACGGCTTCGTCCCGATCGTCGCAGCCCCCGAGAAGCGGACTTACCAGATGGTCATGCACGAGGTTCGGCCCGGTTGGACGATCACTCGCGAGTGGGAGGGGTATCAGATCCAGGCCGATGTCGCCTTCAGCGAGATTCTTGAAGAGGAGTACCTCGGCATTTTCTTCAGCGGCGGGCGGGCCCCAGAGTACATCCGCTATGACGCCGATCTGGTCCGGATCACGCGGTACTTCTTCGACCAGAACCTGCCGGTGGCCAGTGTCTGCCACGGCGTCGAGATCCCGGCGTATGCGGGCTGCGTGAAGGGCCGCAAAATGGCCACCGTGCCGAAGTGCCGCTTCGACCTCGAAGCCTGCGGCGGAATCTTTGTCGATGCCCCGTGTGTGGTCGATCGGAACCTCGTGAGCGGTCGCACCTTCCACGACCACGGGCACTACATGGGAGCCTGGATGAAGTTGTTGAACGAGGCCCGGCAGCGGAAGTCCTAACGCAGTTGCGGAATTGGTGAGCAGGCAATGTCGACAGGAATGTCGACCGACTAATCAGTGGCCCAGACATTCTTGTCTGGGCGAACTGAAGGAAGAATCATCATCTACTTATACTTCTCGCGGGGAGAACTGAGACATTTCGTAGGACGGACGTCCGCGTCTGTCCGTGATGAAAGCCTCGCAGAGCGACGGACGTGTGTGCGTCAGGAAAGTTGGCATCCAAAACCAAAGGGCAATACTCACCCGAAACTCGCGACAACCGCAGGGGACACCTCGAACGCGACGGACGTGCGGAGTGAAAACGCCGAGTGCGCGGAGGACGCAGAGTTCGGAAGGAGAGCCTGTTCTCTGCGTCCTCCGCGTTTCACACTTTCGGGGCGCTGGATGGAGGTTTCTCCTGCGAAGTGGCCGGGAACGGTCATGAATCTCGTACGATTATTGAGGCCCACTCGGCTGTCGTGAATTTCTGAGAGTGGCCTACTTTTGTGATGCACACACGCGACGGACGAGGACGTCCGTCGTACGTCTCAATCCGGCTCGCGTACCCGTCGCCATGCTGGTTATGGTTCTTCTCGACATGCCCGTCAAGGTGCGCCGAGATGATCGCGAGTTGCCAGTTGTTGGGATCAGGGTCTTCCTTCGTTGGAACAGAATAAGTGCCCGCCCCGAATCGGAAATCGCAGCGGCCCTCGTTGTCCGAGAAACCGCTACCGCCGCCGAGAAGCGTTCCAATCCCCGTGGCTGCACGAACCTTGACTCCCATGATGGGTTTTCCGTCAGCACCAATGACACGCCCCTTGGCTCTCCACGGCTTATTCGCATGTCTCTGCCGGGCCTGCTCGATGAACTCCCGAGTGGTATCGATCGGAATGGCATAGCTGCGAAACTTTTCTCCCTCGGGCACTAAGACCGTCAGGCCGATCAGTTCCAGCTTCTCATTGAGAACCGCTCCCCCGTTCGCCTCCCTCGGCAGTTCGGCGTCGAGGGCCATTAGGTGTTCATACTTGGTCTGTGCATCGACCGAGACTGACTGATCGAGAGTCACCACGGAGCCGGTCATCGAATGAATCGGATTCTCTCGACACCAACGAACGGAGACTTGGTCTTGAGCCTTCACAGTGGCGGAACTCCCCCGCTTGGCCGCGTGATTCGGCCAGCCAGGGTTGACCCGCAGCAACGCGAGATTCCGCTCAGGGTCGATCTCTTCCAAAGTCGCTTGGTAGGCCACCAGATTGTCCAGCCGGACCTGGATCGTTGGCGGATTCGGCTCGCGGTCCAGAGTCCATGCCAGCTTCACCACATCATAGGTCGTGAGGATCTCGCCAGAATCGGAGGTGAATACCCCCGCTCCCTCGGATAGTGTGTGATCGACACTGGCCCGCATCTGGTTCACCTGAATCCCGACGAACTGGCCTTCGAAGGCTCGCCGTTGCTGTTCCCGCTCCTCTTCTGGCCCCCACCGATCGAACTCTTGCTGTTCCGGTCCCAGAGAGCAGTACCCACTGAGCAGTTGGGGAGCCAAATCGGACTTGAGAGAGACTTTGATCTCCGCTGTCGGAGTGAATCGCGGGGAGACTGTTTCCCCGACGACATCAAAGTTCATCACACGAGCTCCTTCTCTATTGAAGCCGACCCACGATAAGTGATCGGCGACGAATCTGAGCTTGGACTCAGGATGACGCTTCAGCAGTTCAGCGGTGGCGAATTCCGCACAGCGGTCGATGTTGGCCTGTCCCCCGGCGCGGGCCTGCGTTTCTAGTCGCCCGAGTTGCGACAAGACTTCCTTCCAGTGGAGCGGCTCTTCCCCCAGCGGGTCATTCCCACTGGGATAGCGACAGCCCAACCGGTAGGTCTTACCGCCATGAATGGCAGTGACAAACTGCTGCTCAGCGTCCCATGCCGAGGTCATGTGAGTCAAATGTTCGGGACTGAGCGTCTCACCCACTCGCTGTTCACGACCCGGCTGGCCCATCATCGGAATTAATTTGGTCAGAAGCGATTGGAGTTCTGTGGGGGACAATTGAAGTTGAGAGGGAGCCTCGCGTCCGTCTCCGGAAGCGAACACTCGACCATCCGCCAGAACTCGCAAGATGGCAGCTCGGGCTCCATCGCTGTGCTGAATTGGATGCTGCGAATCCAACGCGAGAACGACATTCGGCAGTTCGTCCATCTCCAGCGTTGATCGGTACGACTCGAAGTCATAGAGGTCATTGTCGAGAGACCACGCGCAAGAGAACTGCCGCTCGGGATTCATCTCTGACTTGGCCGGGTCGGAGAGATCAGCCAGCCACTCATGCCACCGCTCAGTCGGCTGAGCGCGACCATACGAGGTCAGCCCGCACCAGATGCCGTGGGTCTTACTGGTCCCTTCGGCCCACTTGGTATCGAGTCCGAGTGGAATCGACCGGCCATTGATCCGCACTTCGTTCGGGTGCTGTGATCGGTACTCCACTCGGTAATCGAACGTTTTCGGTTCTTCCGTCGTGTGCTGGAACGTCACCTGCCACAGTCCGTTGTCGTCGAAGGTGGTCGTGACCTGCTGCGGATCGAACTCGATCTTCCCGCGTCCAAAGAACGCAACGAGCAGCTTCTCCCCTTGCATCAGTCCGACAGCACTGCGGCCAAAGCCCACGACGGTGACAGGCTTGGGGGGAGTGACCTTCGCATTGGTCGCCTGTGTCATCCCCCGGCGGATCGACTTCGCGAGTGACTCAGCTTGTTCCTTCGTGAAGTTCCCGGTGATGACGAACATGGTGCCGATCGCTTCCATAACGGTCGGTGCGACGAGGATGCGATCTTCGACGAGTACGGCCATCCGCTGTCGCAGAGCATCCGTCGTGAGGGTCCGCAGAGCCTTCCCGCCTTGAGCGTCGAGCGTCACGAGGATTGTGAAGCGATCACCGCCGTTGGGGTCGGGCTGGATTTCGCACTTCTCGACGTGCCAAGTGCCGTCCCAGGGCATTGAGGTCGCCGGGGTGTCCCCCACCAGACCCAGGTGCTCCTGGCTCTCACTGAGGCGTTCCACCGGCAACCCGAGCGCCGACTTGCTGTCGACCGCCGGTTTGCGAGCCGAGTCCAGAGCCGCCTTCCCAGTGATCGGGAACCACTTCTGGCCAGCGAATTCGACCGGCTCCTTCACCATAGCCCCTGCGACGAGACGAAACTCTAGCGGGGGCGGTGGCTGCTGTGCCAAGGGCGACTCGACCACCACATTCGGGCCGCACTTGGCCCCGACATGCAGGGCCACGTTGTTGAACGTGACGACATGCTGATACGGGCGCAGGCGGTACTCGACGTGCGAGACTTGATCGAAGGGGACGCGGAAGAGGTCCACATCCCATTGCGATGGGCCGTCCTGAACGTTGGTGGTCCCGGCGGTGGTGTGACGCTTGCCCTTGAGGTCGACCAGAACCGCTTCAATGAGAGTGTACTTGTGGTCCGGGTTGGCGGGTTGGCCATTCCACTTGACGCGAGTGTAGCGCCCCTCTCTGAGGTCGTCTTCTTCGTTATCTCCGTTGTCCCCCCCAAGACGCGGCAGCCACACATTCAATTTCTGGCCAGCTTCGATCACCGGCTGGATCGAGTCATAGACCTTGCGAAACGACACGGGCACCTCAGCAGGGGCTTCGACCGCCTTCGCCTTCGGCGGCACCTTCGGATCGACCGTCAGCACCCGATACGGCCCCCACTCGCCGGAGATCCCAATCCGCAGCCGCTGGACCTGTTGGTTCCAGGTTAAGACCTGCATCCGCCCGATCGTGTTGTCACCCGCTTCTACTTTTTGAGAGAACGGCAGCAGGGCCAGTTGCTCGGGAGTGAACCCCCGCGCCCGGACGATGAAGTCGCGGTAAGCCTCATTGGCTGCGTCACCCATCTCACCCGGCGGCAGCGGTTCGAGCTTCAGTCCGCCCGCCCAGTCCGGGGCCTTCTCAAACTTCAGCCCCTGCGGAGTCCAACCGTCCTGACCGGCTCCGCGGAATGGCGTGACACCCAGCAGTTCGAGTTCCATTCCGCCGGGGAGCTGGGCTGTCACGGGCATTGGCTCTGCCATCGCGATCGTCTCGACTGAAACCTTCGGCTCGGTCGGCTTCTCGGGGTCGAGCGACACGTTTTCGAACTTCACCAGATGCCGATACGGCCGCAGGCGGAACTCGAACCGTTCGACCTGATCCGGTGGCAGCTTGAACGATTGAGTGAATGAGTCGGGTTGAAAGTGCATGCTATGCTCATCCCCGAGTTTCTGGCCCTCTTTGGGAACAATCCGCAGATGCAACCGGCAGGAGTCAAAGAACCCTTTGGGGAAGATCAGCTTGAGTTCTGATCGAGTCGTATTCTCCTTGTGCTCGCCCGCGTGTCCGATGGTGATCTTGTCGTAGCAGGTCGCATGCCGCTGCTGTGTGGCCTCCGGATTGAGAATCAGTCCGGTCGGACCAACCTGAATCCATTCGCCCCACGGTTCGTCGGCCACTTTTGCGGTAAACGTCATCGGGGCTTGGGGCAGTGGGGCATGCCCGATCAAATACAGAATGGGCACCTGAGCGGCGCCCCTCTCGGACGCATGCAGGCCAAACCGAGTTGGCCCACGCACATCCACCGTGGGTGAGTCGCCGCCGCGAACCTGGTAAAGGATTTGGTCCTCGAACTCCTTGAGTCCGAGCTTCATATTCGTGAACGCGTCACCGCTACCTTGCAAGTACGGCATCAGACTCGGCAACGGACTTCCATCGGGGGCCAAGCTGAGCCGATCCAGGTTCTTCAGCTCTCGAATCGTTCCAAGCAACTCGACCTCGATGCCGCCGGGAACCTGTGCGATGAATTTCTTGGGAGGCTCCGCAGCTGCGACTGACTCCACCGAAACCTTCGGCTCAGTCTTCTTCCCCGGCACGAACGACACGTTCTCGAACGTGATGAAGTGCCGATACGGACGCAGGCGGTATTCCCAGCGGGCGATCTTGCCGGGTAGCCCAGAATCGGTGCGGTATGTGGCCGTTGCCTTTCCAGAGTTGTCGTACTCGATCGACGAGAGCGCGTGCATCTCTTTCCCCTCGGTATCGATTGCGTGGATCGAGAACGAGTACCGCTCCTGATGCTTCTCCGGCATCTCCAGAGTCAGTTCGAACTGCCCGGGGTCGTCAGGATGCGGCCCACAACGCACGACTCGAATCTGGCCGTAGTGGCCGAGTTCGGGCTCGGCGAGTTCCAGATCTTGGATGACCATCCCCTGTAGAGTCACCTGTTGCCACGGCCCCCACGGGGCATCGCTGATCGCCATCCGAAAGGTCAGGGTATCGCTGGGCTTGTTGAGCAGCAGGCTCAGCCGGTTGCGATACGGATCGGCATGTGGGATCTGCGACCAGCCTTTCGTGGCCTCGATATCCAGCAGCGTGATCTCTGGTTGCGATTGGAGTCCCCGCATCTCGACGAGCAAGTCACGAGCTGCCGGATCTGACGTGCCATCATCGGTATCACTAGTTTTGACGCTACCGCGTTTGACGATGATTCGCGAAGGCCAGTCGGGCACTTCTCCGATCGGAGAACCGTCCGGCTTCCAGCCGTCTTTGGTTGGAGCGAAGTTCTTCGTCACACCGACCAGTTCGACTTCCAGCCCGCCGGGTAGCTTCGCAACGAGGGGCCGGACTGGGGCCACTGGGGGATTATCTTCGGAGATCGCTTGCGGAAACACAATCGGCTCGACCCGCACCTGCACCTCGGTCGGCTTCGCGGGATCGGTGCAGATGTGGTCGAACGTGACCAGATGCCGGTACGGGCGCAGGCGGTACTCGAATCGGGCCAGCTCTTCGAGCGGCACATCGAAGTATTTCGTTTCGTCCCACCAAGCCTTGCGAGTGATTGATGTCGTGGAGGATCGTGACTCGATGTGCTTCCCCTCGTCATCCACCCCCCGGACTTCCATCTGGTAGAACTGTTCGGCGTTGGTAGGAACTAACCATTCAATCCAGCAGCGATCAAGGTTGTCGCCATCAATCCCGGCTCCCGCCACAGTGACCAGCTGCTCCGGAGAATCGGGCCGGTCACTCAGGGCGGTCGGGTTCAGGATTTTTCCGTCGGCTCCCACCTGAATCCATTGCCCCCACGGTTCCGTGCCGACGCGCAGTTGGAGCGCGCTGAACGACTCGGGAGCCTTCGGAAGAATGGTGACCAGTCGCGGACCAATCGCGGGTAACGTTTGGGAACTGGACACTGATCCTTCGCCGACGATACCGACAGAGACAAACGGCTTGACCCCATCGCAGCGAACTTCATACAGAAAGTCCCAGACACGATCACTGCCGGGGCGTTCATCGCTGCTGGTGTGTCCGTTTCCATCTGGCCGAACTTGGAAGTGTGACCGCTTAAGCCAGTTGATGATACCGGAAGCGGGCGTCCCGTCCGGACTCCAGCTCTGATTCTCGGGCAGGTCGTTTCGCACGATGCGCAGTAACTCGATATCGACGCCATCCGGCAAGTGGGCGACGAAGCGATCATCCGGAGTCCGGCGCGGCGGCGCGGGGATCGAGCGATGTTTCACGGCCACGGCACCGGCAGCGGACTTCTCCAGCGGGACGTTCTCAAACGAGATGAAGTGCCTGTAGGGTCGCAGGCGGAACTCGGCGTATGCGAGTGACTCCAGCGAGACGGCCTCGGCTGTTCTCCAAGTGACCGTGCGGCGGCCAGCCTGCATCGGTTGTGGTTGTGCGTAGGTCGCCCAGTCCCTCTGATTCTTGTCGACAAACCGGACCGAGATATCAAAGACGCCACTCTGGTAATCATCGCTGGTCGCCGGCTCGCTCAGGACTAGTTTTAGAGGGCTGCCTTTGTCGTCCTGGTGGGCCGAAGGACCGAGACGATCGATCCGTATCTCCCCGTACAACTTCTGATCCGGGGCGAAGGTCTCAATGGTGTTGATCCGTTTCCCACTGGCATCGATCCGCTGCCACGGCCCCCACGGGCTATCGGTGTAGGCCATCTCGACAGTCGTCTGTGCGGCTTGATCTTTCCGCAACAACGTCAGCCGTTTGCGCAGCCCAGCGTCGGTGCCGAGCGTTTGAAACTCCGCCAGCCCCGACTGTCGAAGGACCGTCCAACTCGGCCTGGAAGCCGCCCCACGGCATTCGAACAGGACATCGCGGGCCAGCGGATCGGGCGTCAACTTAGTGGCCGTGTCGGTGGTCATCGTAAAGCGATCACCGTCCTTCGAAAACGTTGACCCGCGCGGCCAGTCGCCCGCTCCTTCGATGGGTGAGCCATCGGGACACCAGCCTTCCGAGGTCGGAGCGGAATTGGGCGTCACGCCCACCAACTCAATCTCCAACCCGCTGGGTAGCTTGGCACTCACGCGACCGGGCTGTGGGAAATCCCCACTCCCAATCGCCACCAACTGCGTCTTCGTCGCCACGTACAACGTCTCATTCGCAGCTGCGAGATTCGTGTACCCCAGCGAGTCCAGATGGTGCTCGGCCAGCAGTTGCTTCTCTCGCGAGAGAGCAAAGATCAACAGATCACCGTCATCGTCGATCACCCACGCCTTCCCATCCGCGATCAGCGGGCCGCTGTCGCTCGCCCCGAGTAGATCGTGACTCCAGAGGAGCTTCCCCGTCGCTGCGTCGAGGCAGTGACAAATACCATTCAAATCCGTGGTCATGAGCAGCCCATCGTGAATGGCCGGCAGGCTGTTGGAGTGGTGCATCCGCTCGTCATATTCGATCTTGCCGTTCTGGTTGAGATCATCGCTGGTGTAGACCCACACGACCCCGCTGTTAGGATTCGGGCGGGTGAAATCTCCCTTGTCGGGCTCAACGGCGAATTGCTTGTGGGGAATCACCACATCAGGAGCGGACTTGTTGTAAACCAGTTCGCTGCTCAGATCACCGCGCTTCGTGCCGTCGATGCACCACAGACGGCCCTGGTCTCCAGCGTCATCGGTGTTATTGCCTACAGCTGCGTAGACTCGATGGCCGTCCACGACGGGCGTGTTCGCGATGCCGCGATCACGCCAGAGCTTCGCGATCTTGGGGTTGAGATCAAACTTCCAGAGCAATTGCGTCTCACCGCGCTGGACCGCCTCCAGATCGAAGGCGTAGAGCCACCCGTCGTACCCGGCGAAGATGGCCTGCCACGAGCCATCGATCAGCGCAGCTGCCGGAGCGACCGGGACTCCCATCGAACAGCCGTTGCAGTGAATGTTCGTGTTGGGCGTTTTGTCCGACCAGACGAGTTGACCGGAGGTTTTGTCGAACGCCAGAAAGGCCGGAATACCTGACGTCGCGAGTTTCTGGGGCGACTCATCGACATCGTTTGGGGAGTTCAGAAGCAGCAGATTCCCCGCAATCGTCGGTGTGACGCAGGCGGCTTTCTGCGGGCGAACGCCGAGGGTGCTGAACAGATCGTACCGCCAGACCACGTCGGCGGATTCAGCTCCGGGCGCTGACGCTTCCGGCTCGGGAAGACCATCATCTTCGTTGTCGCGATGCCCATTCAGATCGAGGCATACGACCTCGCAGCGATTGGTCACAACCCAGACGCGGTCCCCCTCGACAACCGGGACCAAGCAGGTACGAAGTAATGGCCAGTCATTTTGCCGCCCCTCCTGCATGCGGGGGCTGCTGTATTGCCACAGGAACGCTCCCGTCGCTTCGTCAAAGCATTGCAGGCAGGCCACATCGTCGGTCTTCGGAAATCGCGGGTCACGTCCGATGGCGTTGTTGGTCCCAATCAGCACCTTGCCTCCGGCGACGACCGGGGAGCTGAACGCGGAGTTGCCTATCGGCTGGGACCAGCGGATGTTTTCCTTCTTGGTGAGGTCAAACTGCGTTGGGAGATTCGTGACCGTGGAGACCGGGTTGTGCCCCGCCGAACCGCCGAGCTGGGGCCAGGATTCCGGCGATGCGACTGGTCCGGAAAAATCAGCGGGCTTCTCTGGAACGTGCAGCACTTTCACTCTGACTCGTGGTTCAGTCTTGTGCCCTGCTTGAAGTGCGAGGTGGCGAAACGTCACCTCGTGGGTGTACCATTGGATGCGGTACTTGATTTTCGCGACCTGTGATTTCGGGACTTGATACTCCCTGCACCCGAGTTTACAAGTACCGGCAAAACCGCTTACTTGAATCTCCTGCCCAGCGGCATCGAGAGCCACTTGCTCGAAGCGAATCTCTCGATGCAAGCCGTCCAAGAATTGAAGGCCAATTTCGCACTCTGATGAGGCGAGACTGGAGGGTGTTCTTCCCACGAATAGCTCCAGCGGTCCTATATTCTGACTCTGTTTCGGGTCCACCAGATCGATCGTCTGCCACGCTCGCCAAGGCTCGAACGAGAGTCGGACGATACAGTCTCCCGTGGTGGCTTGCGGGTCGACATTTGTGGACACCAAGTGGATATCCGTTTCATGATCGGAAGCCGTGGGTCGTTCGGTTTGGCTCGACCATTGTGAGAAGCCTCGAACATGCGCCTCTCGATGTGCGTTGAATGTCATTCCGACTTGGCTCAGCGTTTTACGTCCTCGAAACCGAGCGAGTACGCCGAGTTTGTGGCCGTGAGAAAAGTCTGGGGTGAAGTCGTAGTAATCCGAGGTCATCCCTGGATCGAGGGTGCCAGCCAGGCTCACTCCCTTGGGAGACCACCATTGGGTACTCGAATCACCGAGACCCACGATTTCAATTTCACCGTGACCAGGGATCTCAATATGGCTCCCTGGAATTGTCCCTTCGTCCGCGACGATATCGCTCGTTTCTGCAATCGCAACTAAAGCGAGTACGCCGACGACCAGCAGCACACCCAGGGCCAAGCTGCCATGAGAAACACGTTCGGGGGCGGGATCTCTCCCAAATAGTCTCCGCACCCGGCTGACCAGTGACCCACCGCTGGCTCCGATGGCCAGTGGGGTCGAGGTGGCGCGCAGCTCCTCCAGAGCGAGGAGCGCCCGGCTGTAGTCGAGGCGGCTGCCGAGCAGAGAGACGGCGATGTCGTCGCAGCAGTTCTCGCGTTCGCAGCGGATCTGGTGGGACAGCCACCAGACGCCGGGGTGGTAGAAGAAGACCGTCTCGACGAGCGTCTGGACAAGATTGACGAGGTAGTCATGTCTGCGGATATGAGCCAGTTCGTGGGCCAGGATCGCGTCCAGCTGCGAGGCGGGCATCCCGGTGACGATACTGACCGGGAGCAGAATCACCGGCTTCAGATACCCCGTGACAATCGGCACTTGGAGAGCAGCCGATTGCAGAATGCGAACCGTTTGGGTGATGCCCAGTCGTTGAGCGGTCGCCGTGAGGGCGGCTTGCACGGCCTCGGGGACTGGCGAGACTCCACGGGTTCGCAAGCGATGAACGGTGAACCAGCTCAACAGAGGTCGCAGCGTAAAGGCGAGTACTCCCAGCGACCAACCCCACACGATCGTGGAAAGCCAGGGGGTCACGCCCCCCTGGACCCGCTCGCTCCACGTGGGATGCGGGAGTTCCGGCAGGGGAGCAATGGCGACTGGCGGGGAGACGACGACCGGCACGATGGGAGCCGGGGGAGCTACTGCCGGGAGCGGGACCACCTCAATCGCAACGGGGGTTAGGGCGGCATTAGGTAAGACGACCGGTTTCGGCAAGACCGGGGTGGGGTCAGCCGCGATCACCGGCTGCGGGGCCTCGGCGGGTAGGAACCCCCATGTCACGAACGGGGCCGCCACGACGATGCCGAGCATCGTGAGTAGCGCGATATAACGCGCCGCAGCACTGACCCTACGCATCGCCCACTGGAGTACGAATGCCACCGCTGCGAGCAGCGCGAACTGCCACAGCGAGTGAATCAGCACCCAACCCATTCGTTCAATGAAAGCAGACATCGGTCACTCCCGGAACGGGGACATGTTGACGTGGTTGACGTAGGGTGGGACAAGCTCGCTTTGGAGCGCTGGCCCACCATGTGCGACGTGACTTCCGAATGGTGGGCCTGCGCCGCAGAGCCGGCTGGTCCCACCCTACGGCTGACGAGACATCGCCTACTGGCGTTCCATCTGATCAAGCAACTTGCGGACCTCGTCCAGTTCTTCGCGGGTAGCCTTCGTCGACGACAGCGCTTGCAGCACGAGGCTCATCGTCGATCCGGCATAGACCTTGTCGACGAGGTCGGTGAGCATCCGCCTGCTCGTCTTTTCGCGGCTGATCGAAGTGCGGTAGATGTGCGGGCTGGCCTCCTCGTCGCGTTTGACGAGGCCCTTCTCCAGCATGACCGACAACATCTTGACCGTCGTCGAGTAGTTGGTCCCCTTGTCGGCCTCGAGCCGCTGATGAACCAGACGCACGGGGCTGGGGCCCAGTTCCCAGAGGATTCTCAAGATTTGCAGCTCGACTTCCGTCGGCGGCAAGGGACTTATCTTAGTCATCGTGCAAACTCCTTGTGTACGGCTGCGAGGCCCGGACGTCCTCACCTAGCGAAGCTCTTCGCTACTCAGTGTAGCGAAGAGCTTCGCTAGTGCAAGAGGAGTGGCGAAAGGTTTCGCTAGAATGTGCGACTTGCCCGCCGTTGTGGCCTCTCTCGCGGGAGTGCAGCGAATCGGGGATTGGCACTCGTTGAGACGGTGGTCGTAGATGTTTCCGTTTCATTTCTGGACTTCAGTGGGAGCCGAGAAGAGTGTCTCCTCTCCTGGAAGCCGATACGATACGCTTGTTCGAGAGGCCATTTTCCGGTCTCTCTCATTGGACTTCCGCGCACCTCGACACATCATGCCCCTCTCCAATCTCCTCGATTGCTCTCCCGAATCCTATGTCGTGCGCTCCAATGCACCCGGTCCGCAAGGGGCGCTGCCGCTGACTCCGGAGATGCTGCTCGACAGCCCGAGCGGTGATCTCTTTGGCCTGACGCAGAACGTCGGGATGGGCTGGGATCCGAACCAGATGCTGCGCGATCAAGTTCTGATTCTGAGCACGATGGGCGGCATTCGCGCCGAGGACGGGCACCCGATCGCGCTCGGTTATCACACCGGGCATTGGGAGGTCGGTCTGCTGATGCAGGCAGCTGCCCGCGAGTTGGATCGATTGGAGCGGCTGCCCTTTGCGGCATATGTCTCTGACCCCTGCGACGGACGGACCCAGGGCACCACCGGGATGATGGACAGCCTCCCCTATCGCAACGATGCAGCGGTGGTGCTGAGGCGGCTGATCCGGTCACTCCCGCATCGCAAGGCGGTCATCGGCGTCGCCACCTGCGACAAGGGGTTACCCGCGATGATGCTGGCTCTGGCGGGGCAGAAAAACCTGCCGAGCATCATTGTTCCCGGCGGAGTCACTCTGCCCCCCAACGATGGCGAAGACGCCGGCAAGGCCCAGTCCATCGGTGCCCGCTATGCCCACGGCGAGATCGATCTGCAATACGCGGCGGACATGGGCTGCCGAGCCTGCGGATCGCCGGGCGGGGGGTGCCAGTTCTTCGGCACGGCGGCCACAGCTCAGGCGATTGCGGAAGCCTTGGGGATGAGCCTGCCGCACAGTGCGTTGTCTCCGTCCGGGGCGGAGATCTGGAGGCAGATCGCGGTCCAATCGGCGCGGGCGGTGGTCGCTCTGTCTGATTCGAAGAAGACACTGGCGGACATCCTCACTGCCGATGCCGTCCACAATGCGATGGTGGTCCATGCGGCGATGGGCGGTTCGACGAATCTGCTGCTGCACATTCCGGCCATCGCCTTTGAAGCGGGTCTGAAGCGTCCACAAGTCGATGACTGGAACGCGGTCAATCGGCGCGTGCCTCGCATCGTGGACGTACTCCCCAATGGCCCGATCGGCCATCCCACCGTGCGCGTATTCCTCGCGGGTGGCGTGCCGGAAGTGATGCTGCATCTGCGAGCTTTGGGCCTCCTAAAACTCGATGTCCTCACAGCTGCTGGCTCGCGGTTGGGGGATGTGCTGGAGTGGTGGGAGAAATCGGAACGTCGAACGCGGTTCCGGGAACTCTTGAAAGAACAAGACGGGATCGACCCGGACGATGTCATCATGGCTCCGGCGAAAGCGAAGGCCCGTGGGATGACGAGTACGGTGACGTTCCCCGTCGGGAATCTGGCTCCCGAAGGTTCGGTCATCAAGAGTACAGCGATCGATGCGAGTGTAGTCGATGCCGATGGGGTCTATCGCAAGACCGGCCCCGCGCGGGTCTTTACGAGTGAGCCAGATGCCATCGCCGCCATCAAGGGGCGTCCGCGCCGGATGAAATCCAGCACTGGGGCCGACATGCCCTCTGGTCCCTTCACGCCGATCAAAGAGGGGGACATCATCGTACTGATGTGCCGTGGCCCGCTCGGCTCCGGGATGGAGGAGACTTACCAAATCACTTCGGCGCTGAGATATCTCCCCTTCGGGAAGCATGTCGCGGTCATCACCGATGCCCGCTTCTCCGGGGTCTCGACCGGAGCCTGCATCGGCCACGTCGGACCGGAAGCTCTCGCGGGCGGGCCGATCGGCAAGGTCAAGGACGGCGACCTGATCGAGATCATTGTTGACCGCATCAATCTCACCGGGTCGATCAACCTCGTCGGCGACGGCTCGCGGCGGATCACCCCGGAAGAGGGAGCCAAGCTGTTGGCGGAACGTACGCCCAGCGTCCCCCTCCAACCCGACCCACTGATGCCCTCCGACACCCTCCTCTGGGCCATGCTCCAAAAAGCCGGCGGCGGAACCTGGGGCGGGTGTGTGTATGACACAGCTGCGATTGCGCGGGTGCTGGAGGCTGGGTACAAAGCTCTGGGGGAATAGCAGATTTCATTCTCTGTCCCAAGCTCTTATTGGGACAGAGAATGAAACCAGACAGTTCTATCGATCTAGCTTGTCGATGATGTGCTGTGCTCGGTCGGTGAGCGAATTCCACTTGGCAGACAGTTGCTCAATCTGGTTCAGAATCTCGTTCCAGCGATTGTTCTGCCGTTCTTGATCATCGAGATTCTTCTGACCTTGTACCAACTGCTTGGCGGACTCAGTCTGCTGACGGGTGCATTCCTCCGTCTGTCGCCGCGACTCCTCTTGTTGTCGGTCATATTCGGCGATTTGGCGATCGTAATCGATGACTTCTTGACTCTCGCGGTGGAGGGGACGCAGATCAGGAACGTCCACCCACCCCGCACAACGAGGACATGCCTCAACCTCTCCTTGTTGACTTGCGAGTACATGGAACACCTCTCCACAACCTGCGCAGGAGACTTCAATTCGCACCTGACTCATTGAAATCTCCCGGAGAATCACCAGTGTGTTCCATCTCTAATTCGTCGTTGGATGTCACAGCAGCCCATACGCTTTCAGCGTCTTCTCAAGCTTCGCCCGATCGCCTTCCGGCAGTTCCGTCAGCGGCAGCCGCACATCGCCGGTGTCGCGACCGAGACGCTGCATCGCGGCCTTGATCGGGATAGGGTTCGTGGCGAGCGACAGCAAATCGCGGCACAACGGGAACAGCTTGCCATGCAACTTCTGGGCTTCGGCGATGTTGCCGGACTTCCAGGCGGCGAGGAGTGCCTTCACATCCTTCGGGACGATGTTCCCCACGACGGAGACCACTCCGCTGCCTCCCAGAGCCAGCAGCGGCAGCGTCAAGCTGTCGTCGCCTGACAGCACGCTCAGCTGGCTCCCCGCCAGAATCCATGAGGCCTGGTCCATGTTGCCGGTCGATTCCTTGACGGCGACCACGGTCGGGATTTCGCCGATGCGGCAGATGGTGTCGGCTTCGATGTTCTTCGCGGTACGCCCGGGGATGTTGTAGATCACGATCGGGAGGCGGCTCGCCTCGGCGATCGCGGCAAAGTGACGGTAGTACCCCTCGGCCATCGGCTTGTTGTAGTACGGCCCGACGACGAGAGCCCCATCCGCTCCAGCCTTTTCGGCGGCCTGGGTGAGGCGAACTGCTTCGCTGGTGCTGTTCGAGCCCGTGCCCGCCATGACCTTGATCTTACCAGCAGCCTGCTCGCAGGTGATGGCGATCACGCGGTCGTGCTCGTGGTGGTCAAGCGTCGGGCTTTCGCCAGTCGTGCCGCAGGGGACAAGACAGTCGGTGCCTTGAACAATGTGCCAGTCAACCAGTTTTCGCAGCGCTGCTTCATCGACTTTGTCACCCTTGAACGGCGTGACAATGGCAACGGACAGACCAGCGAACAGCTCCCCTTTACGGGCCATGGTAAACCTCTTGCGTAGGCGTTTCCGCCCGGACCAACATGCGAGACTGAGAACGAACGGAAAATGGTAACGAACGACGGACCGAATGTCTCTCGGGACGGGGGCAAGTGCCTCGGCGACGCACTTCTTCAAGGTGGGTAAGCTGTCAGCCATCAGCCATCAGCCATCAGCCAAAGAAGAGTTGCCCGACGTGAAACACTGCGACGTCGTGGGCAATGCTGACCAGCGTTCGGTCATCACGGCTACGGCGTAACAGCATCGCGGATCTGGCGACCGACTTGGATGAGTTGCGACACGACCTGCCAAGTGCGTTGCTGGTCGTACTCGCGATGGAGTGTTCGCACGAGGGACACCGCGCGGGCGTCTTCCAGGTGGAGTGCGATCGTGGGGAGTAGCCATTCCTCCAGCCCGTAGACTCGTCCATGTTCTCGATCCGTGACTACGGGCACGACAGCGGAGAGGCTCGCGCCCAACGTCTCCGAAACGTAATCGACCGCTTCGCGAATCGAATGTTCCTTCGGACGGGAGGGTTCCTCCCACTGATAGGGTGGCGACCATTCCATGATCGGGCTGAGGGCGTCGACCTTGGAGACCACTCCAATCACGGGCGGCGGTTTCAGCTCATGACGATCCTGGAACCAGCGACTCATCTCGGCCAGCATCTCGGCATCGGACTGCTTGGCAGGTGAAGTCGCGGCCAGAACGAGCAGGACCAGATCAGCATGCCGGACGGCTTCACGAGTCGCCTCTTTCTGCGCAGCTGTCGTCCCGGCATCGCTATACCCCGGCGTGTCGAGCAGAATCAGTCGATCGGATGTGCGATCGGTGACCGAGCTTCCGGTCAGTTCGTATCTCTTCACGTCGCGTGTCAGCGGCAAGACATCGACAGCGGCTTGCTGATCGCCCAGCAAGCAGTTGACCAAGCTGGATTTCCCAGCCTTCACTTGCCCAACGATGGCGATGGTCACCGTGACTGTTTTCTCTTCTGTGGAGCCAGTCGCATCACCCTTCAATGAGGGCGACTCGGAGGGATTCATCAGCTCCATCGTCCGGCGATATCGCGCCGAGCCGCCCCGCAGCCGGCCGCTGTTCAGTTCAATCAGGTAATACCCGATTCGCTGAGTATAAAACCGGAAGAAGGCTCCCAGTAGGTTGGACTTCACCAGACTGATCAACGGATCGCCAGCTCCTCGCATCGCCAAGTATCTGGGGATCTTGGTCGGATCCCAGACGACCGAAGCGAGGCTTCCGACATTACTGAGGACGTTGAGCCAAGGGGGCAGATTGCCGAGCATCCGCCACTGGGACACGGTCACCAGATGGCTGCCAGGGACGTACTTCTGGAACCAGCCCTCCAGATCCTCGCAGACCAAGTGAGAGACGGTGGCGAGCTCGACGATCGACAGCGATCCGAGGGGATCGTCCGATTTCGGGTAGTAGTGCCGGGCGAGTTTCGTCGCGAGGTCGAGCGTCACTTGCTGGTAGAACTCGGGGTCGATCAGCTGGGCTGAGGTCGCTTGATCGACACGACTTTGTTCCGCAGTGATGATCGTGGAGGCGGCCTGATCGTGGGGCGTCCAATGCACCCGTGACCCGATTTCGGGAAGCGGAACGCTCGTCCGTTTCGTTCGGCGGAGCAGCAACCACGCCCCTCCCCAACAACACGGGATCAACCAGGCCAACCACACCCAATGCCCCGACTGCAACGCCATCCACAAGCCGATTCCCAGCAGCGAAAGCACTGGTAACAGCAGCAGAGCCGCGATCAAGATCAAACGCCAGCGGGGCATCATGCGGCAGTCCTTGGGGTGAGTTCGGGGGTAAGTGGGGTTGTGGACTGTCGCTGCTCATCATGGTCCCGGCGAGCCCCCGGTGTGAGCCGGGGTGTCCATTCGAGTGAATGCGTCCGCTGGGGGTGAACTGTGGCGGCTGGGCCTCGCTGGTGTCGAGTCGACTCAGGAGGAGACGTTGTGTGGCCTGTACACCCCAGCTCACGCTGGGGGCTCGCCAGAGTGACTCATACCACGGCGCTCCCGCCAACGATTGGTCGCCTGTTGCAGCTGCTCGCCCCAGACTTCTTTCAACTCTTCTGGTGAGGGAGTGTTCCCTTGGCGACATTCGCCGAAGTACCAGCAGCACGCCTTGCCGAGTGAGTAGGTGTAAGCAAACGCCATCGCCGCGTTCGCCGTCTGCCCCAGCACCGGGATGAGCTTCAGCGGTGCCCGAACGGCGAATCGCAACGCCAGTTGTCCCGCGACAGCCCCAGCCATCTTGGTTAGCACTCCGACGTTCATCTGTTGATCGTATTGATCGGCCAATACGTAAATCAGCCTCGACTGCAAGCTGATCACCACCGGGATGTCGAGCCACGGCAGCGGCACCGCTGCAGCTGTGGCGGCCAGACTGCTGTAGGTCAAGATCGTGGGGAGTGCCCGTTGTTCACGCAGGTCTTTTAACGAAGTACGGAGATCATCGAGATGCAGAATCACTTGGCGACAAGCTGCGGGGAGCAGTTCGATCAGGACCTCTTCGAGACGATGGCCTCCGAAGTTCGGATAGTGAAATCCCTCTTCGGTTTTGGTGATGTCGAGCGGAACGATGCGGTCGACCAGCCCTTCAAACCGCCGTTGCTGTTCGATCAGTGATCGGGCCAGCACGGGATGCAGTCCGAGTGAGGAGAAGTCTTGCGTACAGTCCGAGGTCGCTCCCGTGGCGGCGACCGACAGAAATGGGTCAGGGGCGGGATGCTGCTCCATCGGATACGCTTCGTGCAGGCAAGTGAGCGCCAGCACCACCGGCAGACTGGGGCGAGCAGCGCGTATGCGCTTCAAAGAAGAAACGACCTCGTCCAAGGCGTGGTCCATGACCCTGACGACCGCGATGAAGACGTGCGCTCGCGATTCGAGGGCCGCGATGTCTTCGCCGGGGTCATAACCCGCCTCACCAAGTCCTCGCGTGTCGAGGAACCGGACGATCGTGTCCTCGGCAGAAGGGAAGTCGTACTGCACGGATGTCTTCGTCTGCGGTCGATAACCATTGCCAATGGCAGCTGTCGTGGCCCCGGTCAGATAGCGGACGATGGAGGTCTTCCCACTGCCGGTCTTGCCAAACAACCACATTACCGGAACGGGTGTCTTCTCCAGCAGGGCCGCTTGCTGTTGGGCAAACTGCTCATCAGTGAGGCTCTTCCAGCCGAACCAGTTCTTCAATCGGTCCAGCATGCCGCTGCCCTCCCCTGTCCGTTGCCGTGAGGTCTTCGATTCGAGGACATCAGGAACAGATGTCAGTCTACACCGGGGAGTAGGCGAACGCACATCCCGCGCAAACTCTTCGCGAGCGAAGTGAGCGGCCAACGTGAAAGTGGTCGAACAACACGGCCTGCCCCTGCTCTGCCGAGCACTTTACAGCACGCATGAGTTCGTGACGGTGCGGTAGGGTAGAGTCCAAATGAGCGTTACCGAGCGATGTCTTTGGATGAAATGACTCGGGGCCAGATCAGTCGCACGAGACAGTCTTCGGGATAGCATTCCACCATGTATTCCAAGGCACCTTCGTGAGTGACAATCCAGAGGTGTGTTCCCCGTGGCTCTGCGGTCCGGGCCAGCCACGATTCCAAGTCGCGTCGCTGAAGAGTCGTCTCGAACTCCGCCATCGGGCGACGAAGCTCTGGCATGGCTTCCCACAGTCGTTCGAATTCTGCTTCATATGCCTGAGTACAGCGGATCATCCACCAAGTTGTTGTCATGTCCGTCAGACCCGGCGAGTCTTTGAGGCGTGCCAGCCAGTTATTGGGGAATCGGATGCTTTGCTTTTAAACGATGTACTAAATCTGAGAGCATTCCGCCGTCTCCGGACGAGCGTGAGCGCGTCAAGACTTCGATGACTTCGGCGTCTGTCCACCCTTCTTTGACTGTCGTCAGATGCCTTCCGTATCGGTCGACAATCTCCACTGGCTCACGAGTTTCGGTGAGTAGACGCTGTTGTTCTTCGGTGAGAATCATCTGGATCATGGCGACGCCCTTCCCAAGTCTGCTTCAATAATACGACTGGCCAATGTCCCCTGGGAATCCCAAATGGATTGAGAGTCTCTCTGAGGGGGCCCAGCAGCAGTCGAAGACTATACCAACTCCGCCGCCCATTCCTGCAACGTCTTCACCTGCGGAGCGGGGTTGGTGTTGAGGAACTCGATCGCGCGGACCATGGCGAGGCAGCCGGGGAGGGTGGTGACGCAGGGGACGCCGCTGGTGACGGCGGAGGCGCGGATCTTGCCTTCGTCGGTCCGGGCTCCCTTGCCGCTGGGGGTGTTGAAGATCAGGTGGACGTCGCCGTTGGCCATGTAGTCGAGCAGGTTCGGACGGCCTTCCTGCAGCTTGCGGACGGTCTCGACGGCGAGCCCGGCGGCTTGCAGGACGCGGGCGGTTCCGGACGTGGCGAGGATCTTGAAGCCGAGTTCGATGAGTCGACGGGCAGGTTCCACGATCAACTGCTTGTGGCCGTGGGCCATGCTGATGAAGACGTTGCCGCTGCTCGGGATGTTGGTCCCAGCTGCGATCTGGCTCTTGGCAAAGGCAGCTGGGAAATCGTTGGCGATGCCCATGACTTCGCCGGTCGATTTCATCTCGGGTCCGAGAATGATGTCGATCCCTTGGAAACGGTTGAAGGGAAAGACGCTCTCTTTGACGGAGGTGTAGTGCGGCCAGACTTCCTTGGTCATTCCCTGCTCTTTGAGGGAGACACCGGCCATGACCTTGGCGGCCATGCGAGCGAGTGGCAGGCCGGTGGCCTTTGATACGAACGGGGAGCTGCGCGATGCGCGGGGGTTGACTTCGAGGACGTAAACCGTCGAGGTGCGAGTGTCAGGTTCACCCATCGCGGGGAGATCGCCGTTCAATTTGACAGCGAACTGAATGTTCATCAGGCCACGAACTCGCAGCGCCTTGGCGAGTGAGTAGGTGGCTTGCTTGATTTCCTCGATCACGGGAGCTTGCAACGAGAACGGGGGCAGAGCGCAAGCGGAGTCGCCGCTGTGGACGCCGGCTTCCTCGATGTGTTCCATCACGCCGCCAACGAGAGTGGTTTCTCCGTCGGAGATGGCGTCGACATCGACCTCGATGGCGTCTTCCAGGAACTTGTCGATCAGTACCGGATGGTCGGGCGAGATGTTGATCGCCTCCATCATGAACTTGACGAGCTGGGTGTCGTCGTAGCAGATTTCCATGCCGCGACCGCCGAGGACGAAACTGGGGCGGACGAGGACGGGATAGCCGATTCGCTCGGCGGACTGGCGGGCTTCCTTGATGACGAAGGCGGTGCCGTTGGGCGGCTGTCGCAGTCCCAGATCATCCAGCAGCGTGGTGAACTTTTCGCGGTCCTCGGCCACATCGATCATCTCGGGGCTGGTGCCGATGATCGGGACGCCCGCTGCTTCCAGGCCCTTAGCGAGGTTCAACGGAGTCTGCCCCCCGAACTGGACGATGACGCCATCGGGTTGGAGCTTGTCACAGATGTTCAGGACATCTTCGGTGGTCAGTGGCTCGAAGAACAGAATATCCGAGGTGTCGTAGTCGGTCGACACCGTCTCTGGGTTGGAGTTGACCATGATGCTCTGGATGCCGAGATCGCGCATGGCGAACGAGGCATGGCAGCAGCAGTAGTCGAACTCGATCCCCTGGCCGATCCGGTTGGGTCCGCCGCCGAGGATCATGACCCGCTTCTGTGCGAGCGACCCGGGTTGATGATTGATCGCGGTGGCTTGCAGAGTCTCTTTGCCGCGAACGGGAGTTCCATCGTCTTCCAGTAGGCCCACGCCGCCGGGAGCGAATCGGCGACGAGCGGGGGTTTCGTCTTCCTGCTCATAAGTCGAGTAATAGTACGGCGTGTAGGCGGGGAACTCGGCGGCGCAGGTGTCGACCTGCTTGAAGGTTGGGATGACTCCCAAGGCTTTGCGCCGGGTCCGCACATCGATCTCGGTCGACGAGAGCCACGAGGCGAGCTGCTTGTCGGAGAAGCCTTGTCGTTTGTAGTACCGCATCTGCTCGGCGGTCATGCTCGACAGACGGCCGATCTGCTGAATCTCGACTTCGCTCTTAAGCAGGTCGCGAATGTGCCGCAGGAACCACGGGTCAATGTTGGTCAGCTGGACGATGTCCTCGACCGACATGCCGGCCTTCATGGCGTAGCGAATGGAGAAGATGCGTTCCGCGTTGGGGCGAGAGAGACCGGCTTGGATGTCGTCGATGGACGGTTGTTTGTCGGTTCCCCACAGGTCTTTCTTGCCGCCGCCGAGACCGAAGTGGCCGATCTCCAGGCCGCGCAGGGCCTTTTGCAGAGACTCTTTAAAGGTGCGACCGATGGCCATCGTCTCGCCGACCGACTTCATCTGCACGGTGAGGTCTGAGTTCGCTTCAGGGAACTTTTCAAAGGCCCAGCGCGGGATCTTGGTGACGACGTAATCGATGGTCGGCTCGAAGCAGGCGAGTGTTTCGCGCGTGATGTCGTTCTGAATCTCGTCGAGGCGATAGCCCACTGCCAGCTTGGCGGCGATCTTCGCGATCGGGAATCCGGTGGCTTTCGAGGCGAGGGCACTGGAGCGCGACACGCGGGGATTCATTTCGATGACGATCATCCGCCCCGTCTTCGGATTGATGGCGAACTGCACGTTCGAGCCGCCGGTCTCGACGCCGATCTCCCGCATCACGGAGATC
Source organism: Planctomycetota bacterium (assembly GCA_031431195.1). Lineage (GTDB taxonomy): Bacteria > Planctomycetota > Planctomycetia > Planctomycetales > Planctomycetaceae > TH-plancto1. Next base: position 34,862 of record JANPCU010000208.1, read on the forward strand.
GTCGCGTCGCGCATCCGCTGATATTCCTTATCGGTCAGCGTTTGAATCGGGGCGACGGTGATCGAATCGCCGGTGTGGACACCCATCGGGTCGAAGTTCTCAATCGAGCAGATGATGACAACGTTGTCGGCCACGTCGCGCATCACTTCCATCTCGTATTCCTTCCATCCGATCACTGACTCTTCGAGTAGGATCTCGTGGACGGGGGAGAGGTCGAGGCCGTTCTTGGCCTTCTCCTCAAATTCTTCTTTGTTGTACGCGATGCCGCCGCCAGTTCCGCCCAGCGTGTAGCTGGCGCGGATGATAATCGGCAGCCCGAGTTCCCTGATCGCCTTCCGGGCATCGTCCATGTTCTGGACCGTCCGCGACTTCAGCACGTCGAGGCCGATCTTGATCATCGCCTGTTTGAATTCTTCACGCCCCTCGGCCTTGGCAATGACATCCGGCTTCGCCCCGAGCATTTCGACTTTCAGCTGATCGAGAATCCCGCGGCGGTGCAGGTCCATCCCGATGTTCAGCCCCGTCTGCCCACCGAGAGTCGGGAGAATGGCGCAGGGACGCTCTTTCTCCAGAACCTTGGCCACATACTGCCAAGTCAGCGGCTCGACATAGGTGCCGTCCGCTGTACTCGGATCGGTCATGATCGTCGCGGGGTTGGAGTTGACGAGGATGACCTCGTACCCCTCCTCGCGCAGGGCTTTGCAAGCCTGCGTCCCGGAATAGTCGAACTCACAGGCCTGGCCGATCACGATGGGACCAGAACCAATGAGGAGAATCTTCTTGATGTCGTTACGTCGTGGCACGGTTTACAGGGGGCTAAAGGCAGGTGCGAGGCAGGTGACTCACCCCAGTCCGCGCGAACCTCAGCGTCCAATACCGGGAGTCTTCGCAGACCCCCGAGCCTCACGAGGCCGGGACGGTGCCAGTACGCACGTTCCATGAGCGATTTCCGCGACTCCGCGCGGACATTCGCCCCAGACAGCAGCTGTGACCTCGACGAGGGAGCCGTGGGGGCAAAATCTCGACCACTTTACGAAGCGTGGGGGCGGATGCCAAGCGAAGGCCGAGACGAATCACAAAACGAGGTCGATTCAGAGATGAGTCACTGCTCTCAGAGCGGAGAATCTCTCCGTTCACGGTTGCAGATCGTCGCGAAGTTCGACAGAGTGAAGCTGTGCAGAACGAGCTGGCGACCATATGGCTCTCCCTGTGGGGGATGAGCGAGAGATGATGTTTGTGGTCCGGCACCTCAGAGATTGGATGACCCGCCGACGGCTGACAGCCATTTTGCTGTTGGTCACGTCGCTGCTAATGGTGTTGCCGATTTCTTCACGAATTGTGGCTCCCGAGGTCAGCGAGGACTTGAACGGGAAAGACCTCTCCGACCCCTTTCCGTGTCAAAGTCGCCGATGCGGCTGCAAGTCGGCCAAGCAATGTTGGAAGAAGTGCTGCTGCTTTACCGACACTCAGAAGGTCGCCTGGGCGAAGGCGAATCGCGTGACGCTCCCGGCATTTGTGGTGGCGGCTGCGAAGCGCGAGGTGGTGGTCGCGAAGGGAACTTGTGGGTCGGCAGAATCGTGTTGCTCGACCGATGTCCACCAGGAAGGTGAGGCTGCTGACAAGCCGCGAGCCAAGGTCAGCGTCCAATCGCCAAAGCGGCTCGGCGGGAGCCTCGCCCTCCCACTTCAGCGACCCCGAACGCGAGTTGTTGTCGGGATCGAGGCCCTGCAATGTCAGGGCGTGGAACAGACGATCGCCGGGCAGCTGATCAGTCTCCAGCCACCTCAATTGTTGATCGTTGTGATTACGAGTCCAAGTATGGGCGAAGTTACGCAATTGGCGGACTTGCCACTGGCTCCGTGTGAGCAGGAGCCCCCCACGCCGCCGCCGCGACTGGGCGTCGCCTAGAGCAGTGACGCTTAGCTGTGCGAGTGATTTGTAGAACGGACGCCCACGTCCGTTCTCTGCCCGGACCGAGGGGTCCAGGCGACGAAGACGCACACTGCGATCGAACTGCTCTCGCTGTTGTGGCTCGTTGCGACCCTCGCCTCAAGGCGGGGGCGACGGCAACGGCGTTCTCGACCGGTGAAGCCATGACGGGGTGTCTCACTCCATGGTGCGGCGCCGGTCTAAGCCGCCCACGTTCTGGCGAACGTAGTCACACTTCCACGCAAACTGGGACAGCACGCTCACGGCCTGTGAATGGCTCGTTCTCCACAAGACGAGTGTCCGTTTGAAGTCGTGGGCGTGCCCTCAGGAGTCTTCGTGACTCATCGCCCATCCAGTCATCATTTGCTTCATTTTTTCGCACTTCCTAGATCGGAATCTCTCATGCCCACACATCCATCACTCTCGCGTCGATTTCGGGGCTTTACACTGATCGAACTGCTGGTCGTCATCGCCATTATTGCCGTGCTGATCGCATTACTACTCCCCGCTGTCCAGCAGGCTCGTGAAGCGGCCCGACGCTCACAATGCAAGAACAATCTCAAACAGATCGGCCTGGCAATCCACAACTATGAGTCGAGTCTGCGGGTCTTTCCTCCAGGGCGACTCGGATTCCCGATGGTGTTCTCGGTACAGGCCCATATCCTTCCCTATATGGATGGTGCTGGGCTCTACAATCTGCTTGACTTCAACAAGGCTCCCAACTTCGGAACTCCGGCGATGCCAATGACTCAGAATGAGATCGCTGCGCGCACAATCATTCCGGCCTATCAGTGCCCCAGTGATTTTGGACAGATCAACGGGAACGTTTTCGGTCCCACGAATTATGTCGCGAGTGCGGGCAGCGGGACCGGCACCGCGAACAGCATCAACACGGGGGACGGCGTGATGTTCTCCCGCTCCAGCGTGCGGTTTCGGGATGTCCTCGACGGAATGTCCAATACTGTCTGCTTTGGAGAACACACGCTCGGGATCGGCGGGAACCCGTCCAGTTCCGGGGCCGGTCCGCTGAACCCCGAAGGCGAAGTTCTGGAACTCGTCGGGGCCACCGCCACGACGGATGCCGCTTGTATCCCTGGCGGGGGCACCTGGAACGGGCTGCGAGGGGCCAAGTGGCTCAATGGTCACTATGGCGACACCATCTATAACCACTACTATCGACCGAACTCTCGTCAGTTCGACTGCGGCAACAAAAGCCACAACTTTGGTCTGACAGCGGCTCGCAGTCGCCACGAAGGAGTGGTGCATGCGTTGTTATGCGATGGCTCCGTGCGGTCGGTCAGCGAGAACATCGATCTGTTGATCTGGCGTGGCTTGGGCACGCGGGCCGGGAGTGAGATTCTCGGTGAGTTCTAAATGATGATCCATCAAGCCCGTTCAACCACCGAGCGAGTGAGCCATAGGCATGAGTGAAACAGAAGCACCATCTATCCCGGGGCCTGCATCCAAGCTCGGTCAGCGGCTGTTCCTCGGCTTCCTGGCCACGGTCGCGTGTCTGTATGCCGTGATCGTCGTGTATCACCTGATGGCCATCGATCTGCCGAAGACCGAGTCGTCCGCCGAGAAGCTGGGGTTCATGGAAGAGTGTCGGCAGGTCTGTCTAAAGTACGGACTGCTGACCACCGGGCATGTTGCGAACGATGCGCGGGCGTACCTGCACAAGGTCGGGAAGACCGATCTCTCCGAGGGTCTAGTGTCGATTCTGTCGGATCGCTCGCTCTCCCCCGTGCCGACGATGGAGCATCCGCTGCTCAATCAACCGGCCCCCGAGTTCCAGTTGCGAAACGTCGATGGCCAGCTGCAAAGTCTCACCGAGATCTCCGGAGGCGGCCCCGTGATTGTCGTCTTCTACTACGGTTACGGATGCAGCCACTGCGTCGCCCAGCTGTTTGGTCTGAACGATGACTGGCGGCACTTCGAGGAGTTGGGGGTGCAGATCGTCGCGATCTCGTCCGACCTTCCCGAGCATACCGCCGAGAAGTACAAGGAGTACGGCCAGTTCGACTTCGCCGTGCTCTCCGACCCGGACAACGCCGTGGCCCAGCAGTATGGAACGTACACCCCGAAAGAGGGAGAACAAGGCGAAGTCCAGCTGCATGGCACCTTCCTGGTCACTCCCGAGGGACAAGTCGTGTGGGCGAACACGGGGCACCAGCCGTTCATCGACAACAAGTCGCTACTACTCCGCATGGCCGAAATCACCGGCAGCTGGACTCCCCCCGCGACCACGGTACTGCGGGCGGAGTAGTCGACACGCGTGATAAGACGGCGAGCCCCCGGCGTGAGCCGGGGTGTTCAGCCGTTGGACGTTGGTTTATGGGGGCGCAGTCAGATCGATGGCGAGGGCAACACTGGCTGGATGGGACACCCCGGCTGACGCCGGGGGCTCGCCGTTGATGTCAATGGCCCACTCAGGATCGATTCGAACGACGAGCGGGTACTCTTGGTCTCGCGTGTACCGAATAGCTCCCAAGACAGCGAGTCGGTCCTTGAGCTTCCGGGTCGAACCCGATCGAGTCCACCAGTTCTGCTGTCCCGAACGCTGCGAGTTCAGCTTCCGGCTGGCGTAACTCTTAAAGTCGCGGAGCAGTACCTCGGGGTCGGGATCTCCAGAAACGCCTACAACCAGATGGATATGGTTCCGCATGATTGCCAGAGCTGGGATCGACCAGCCTCGAAACCTCGCGGTCTCCGCAAACTGATCCGCGACGAGAACGGCATCCGCTGGAGTCAAGAACACCGCATTTTGGGACATTCGTCGTTCGGAGAACTGTTGCAGTGCGGGGCGGTCACCATCGATGTCGTCACCCAGTCGGTTATGAATCTCTGACTGTCCGGAATTCATGCGGACCGAGGACACAAAACCTCGCTCATCCCCGGGTAGCCAAGTCCCATAGGTCGTCCAGGTTAAGAACCAATAGCGATCCATGGAAGTCATGTCATCTCCCGACGGCGAGCCCCCGGCGTGAGCCGGGGTGTTCAGCCGTTGGACGTTGGTTTATGGGGGCGCAGTCAGATCGATGGCGAGGGCAACACTGGCTGGATGG
>JANPCU010000209.1:0-3302 GCA_031431195.1 Planctomycetota bacterium
CTGAAGCACGACATCTCGTATGCACTTGAGGGAAGTGGACACCAAATCGTGAAGAAACAACCGCCTCCGAAAACGCCCCCGCCCCTCGCCGAATTCCTCCGCACGCCGGCCACCCCTCGGCGGCGACAACAACCGCAAACACGACGCCCGCCCCCAAACCCTCTGGACCGCCTTCCGCCACCTGACCGACTTCAGCCTCGCCTGGCTCGCCTTCCATGAAGGGGGACCAGTTGTGTAGAAAGGTTAGCCGAGGACGTCCGTCCTAGATATGTCCTCAGTTCTTCCCGCGCGAAGTATAGCTCACCAATCCGACACGTCAGCGTGGGGAAACACAGGGAGACGTCGCTGACGCTCCCCCTCGGTCACGCGGCGGGTTGGTCAAGTCAGTTCAGGGGCTGACGCCGCCCCGCTCGCCCAGACGTTTCATATAGCGCCGCGTGGGGTATCACCTCTGGCATCCTTGCTGGATGGTTTCAGTGCGGCAAATGTATTCCGGAAGTGCAAAAACACACCCGCGACATGGTCGCGGGTGTGTTGAGTTTCATCCGACGCAATGCCCCCGTTCAGTCGTCATCGCTGTCGCCCATGCCCATATCGGATAGGTCGAAGTCCCGCTCGCTCACATCGTCGCTGTACTCTTCAACAGGAGCTTCTTCCCGGTCGTCTTTCGCTGTCTGTCGCCGCCGCAGCTTGGCGGGTGGCAATTCTTCGTCATCTTCCATGAACGGACGCGGCGAGGCCGAGCCGTCGGTGATCAATTCCTTGATGGGCTGGATGAAATAGAGCTTCTTACTCTTCTCACGCAGGGCGGCCAGCTTCTCCTCGGCTTGTGCCTTTTCGTTGTAAGGGAACCGGGCCTCTTCCCGCAGAGTCCCACTGAAGACGCCCCAGATCAGACGCTTGCGCTCGGTCTGTTTGGTCTTGCGGCGAGTGGTCTTGGCCTTCGTGGTCCCTTTTTTGGCAGCCACCTTCTTGCCACCGGCTGTGGTCTTTTCAATCGCTTCCACCGCCTCGGCTTCGCGACGCTTGTCCATGCGGCTGGGGGGTTTACGTGATGCCATGTGACGTGTTGTCCTTGGTCGTGTGGACGATGATCGGAGTCCGATCTGCCCGATTCTGCACCATCCCTGTGTGGGGCGGCAAGCCATATCTACAGTTTAAAGAAAGGCTGGCAAGTTCGCAAGAATGTCTCAAATCTGCAATTGTTCCCGTGTGCGCATCAGAATAGTTGGACCGGGAGCGGAGATTGACCAGCAGGGCACGGAGGCCCCCAACTTAGACTTCGGCACCCACCGGCAGGAGTCAGGAACGTGTCACGCAGAGGCGCTGGGTTCGCAGAGGAAGACGAGAAAAAGAAACAGGGGGGGATCCATTCTGGAAACTCTGCGGCCTCTGCGCCTCTGCGTGACACAAACTGTCTTCATTCCGTGAGAACGCTGCCGACCTGGGTCATGGCCGGATGACTGACCGACTTTTCTGACGCACACACATTGTTCCCGGTGTGGGGGTGCCTGTCGCCTCACTGGGTCACATTGCTTCGTGGGACGAACTCCTCTGCCATGCCTGCACTCTACGAACACTTGTTGACCGTCATCGAAGCCGATCTCGACCGCCAGGGGCACGTCAATAACGTCGTCTACATCCGCTGGATGCAGGACGCAGCTGTGGCCCATTCGAGGGCGCAGGGATGGCCGATGTCGCGGTACGCCGAGGCCGGTTTCGGGTGGGTGGTGCGGTCACACTTTATTGAGTATCGCGTGCCGGCATATGCGGGGGATGCGGTGGTGGTGCAGACCTGGGTGGTGGATATGCAGAAGGTCTCGTCCCGGCGGAGGTTTGAGATTCGCCGGGCAGACGGGACTCTGTTGGCAAGGGCGGAGACAAACTGGGCCTTTGTGCGGACGAGCGATCAGCGGCTGGTGCGGATTCCCGAAGAGGTGGCAGCAGCGTTTGAGGTCGTGCCGGATGAGTGAGTAGGACGGGCACATGCGTGTGGGACGGGCACATTTGCCCGTCCGTCGTCACGCGACATCTCGGACGGGCGGATGTGCCCGTCCCACATGGGGCCGCCACACGACTCAAATCGTCATCGCCATGAACCCGCCGTCGATGACGAGGTTGGCCCCGACGAGGAACGACCCCGCTTTGTTCGAGGCGGCCAGCAGTACGGCTCCGGCCAGCTCCGATGGCTCCCCGAAACGTCCGATCGGCGTATGCCGCATGATACTCGAGACGCGATCCGGCGTCAGCACCTTGCGGTTCTGCTCCGCCGGGAAGAACCCCGGAGACATCGCATTCACGCGAATCCCCAGCGGGGCCCACTCCCGCGCCAAGTTGAGGGTGAGGTTCAGCACAGCGGCCTTCGACGCCGAATACGTAAACACCCGAGAGAGCGGCGTGATCGCACTCAGCGAGGCGATGTTGATGATCGATCCGCGCGTCTTTCGCTCGACCATGTCGCGACCGAAGACCTGACATGCCAGCCGCACGCTAGTCAGGTTGACGTTGAAGATGCGGTCCCACTCCTCATCCGAGATATCGAGGAACGGCGTCGGCGAGTTGATCCCGGCAGCATTCACGAGGACATCGCACTCTCGCTGATTCGCCCGCAGATGAGCCACCAGCTGTTCGAGGTCGGCTCGATTGGTCGCATCAGCGGCGACGTACTCCGCGCTGCCTCCGTTGCCCTGTAGTCGAGCCACAGCTGCGGCTCCATGTTCGACGTTGCGTCCCGTGATGAGGATGTGAGCCCCCGCCCCGGCCAAGGCATCGGCGATCGCCCCGCCCAGCGTCCCGGTCCCGCCCACCACGACGGCAGTCTTGCCGCTCAGTCCGAAGAGATCAACCAAGTAACGGGCAGCGACGGATTCAGACATGGGGCGGCTCGGAAATGTGAGATACCTGGGAAACCGTGTTCGTCTCCGGGAAATGGAATCCTAGGCAACAGCAAACGAAGTCGAAAGTGTTCCGATCGCGAAGTTCCGCAATCCACAACTCGACCCTGTCGTCATTCCTCCTTTCCCGAAAGCAGTCGATACGGAGCGAGAGAGCCCTTTGCATTTCAGACGATGGCACACGGAACCTCGCATAACCTCTCGATCCGGGGGAGTGAGAAACGCAGAGGACACAGCGCGGCTCTGCCGCAACCCAAAGGGAAGCCATCAGCAGTCAGCCAGAAAGCCATTCCACATCGCCCCAACCTCCGCACCCCGCAGGGGTCGACACATCACAGCCCAGGGTCGCGACCACCGGGAGCGCACCCTGGGTGAGATCGTCCACGGAGAACGAACCCTGAAGGGGTT
>JANPCU010000210.1:0-19482 GCA_031431195.1 Planctomycetota bacterium
GTAGATCGGCCGAGGCACTGCCATTGCCGAGGAACGTGAACTCGCGGGTGGCCGAGTCGACCGGGCGCGAGAGCGAGAGAGCCAGCGACAGCAGCCCGCCGAGCTTGGCCTGCGGGGCGCCTGCGGCCTCGGCTTGCTCTCCGTTGTCGAGGACGCCGTTCCCGTCGGTGTCGTATTGTTGAGCTGGCTGAAACTTGGGGACTATCAAACCACCGACGTTAACGGCTTCACTGTAATCAAATGATCCCTGGCGGGATGGAACATCCGAAGCTCGACCACCCTCCCCCGGAGCGGACAGACCCACGACGGACCGGGAAGGCCAGTTCTCCCGCCCGACGACGTTCACCCCCGGTGCCGCATCTCCGGGCTTCCTCGGGAAGGGGCTGTTCACCGCAGACTGCGGATCGGCCACCCTTTCCGCCTCTTCGAAAGCATTACCTTCGCCTCGAATGGCAGCGCCCCGGCTTCGGTTGTTCGAGGTAGATTGCCGCATTCCAGTGCCACGGCCACCGAAGCCTTGACCGCCACCTGATTGCTGTTCTTTGGCGAACAGCGAGTCCTTGTCGCGGGAGAGTGATTGTTCGAGTCGCTTCTCCATCTTCTCGGCTTGCTTCGCTTCCAGTTGAGGCTCAGCCTGTGTTGGGGCTCCGGCGGGCATGTTCTTGGCGGGCGGAGACTTACCGAGAGTTACACCGTCCACGGCTGACTGATTATTGACGACGGCATCCAGGAACTTTGTCTCACCATCCATGACTTCACCCATCGGGGCATCCCAAGTGGGAGTGGCCATCTCGCCGCTCATCGGCCCGTCACCGCCCATGCCGCCACCGCCTCCGGGCATTCCCGGCTGGGCCATCGGAGCGGCGGTCGTGGCGTAACTCTCTCTATCCAGTTCGGCTCGGTTGCGGTCGCTCCTCACTTGTGACTGTCGAGCCGCCTCCTTCGATTGCTGCACGGAAGGCAACATCAACATGATGAACAGTGGGAATCCGACCACCGCGAAGCTGCACAGCGACCTTAGCCACCCAAACCGCTCCACCGTCTTCCTGAGTCCCCACACGAGCAGGAACACAATCGACACCAAAAACAGGGCGTTCAGAATCGTCTTCGGACTCGGGGCGCGGAACAGTGAACTCCACCGGCCCAGCGACCCGTCCTGGTCGAGATCGTCCGTCGGTTGGAACGCGCCGGGGCTGTCGATCAGCAGCAAATCGTTCGGGTGGAACAGCTGCCACTTCTGTTGGAGGATGTCGAGCGGTTGCTCGGTGCCCTGGCCATCGAGGACAGTGAACAGTGGTGGGGTCTGCTGGAAGTCGTCCGTCAGTGGACCCGCGAGACTGGAGCGGTAGAAGAGCGTCAGTGTGTGATGCTGGCTGGCCTGGCCATCCTGCGGCACGGCGATCAGCAGCCCGTCGCCTTGCTGGCGAATCTCCTGCGGCTGGCCATCGACCTGGACCGCCCAGAGTTCGACCTCAGCAGGGAGACGCACCTTGAGGTTCTGCACGCCGATGGCGGTGAATTCGAGATCAGCCTGGTGCTGGAGTTCCCCGTTGCGACCCAGCACAGTCTGGTAGTTCGCCGAGTGTCCCACCGCCGTCGGCACCAGCGCCCGGTCGAACCGCTGCTCCCCGACGGCCAGCGCCCAGCCCGGACGGGTGTAGCGGTAGCCCGCGACGATCGCCTCTTTCGGGCGATACGCAGCGGGCGGGAAGTCGATCGGGTCGACCTTCAGTAGTGGCTGGCCGGTGAGGTCGGTGGCGAGCGGAGAGAGGAACTGCTCCTGCGAAGCCTCGATCGCCACGAATCCGGTCTCGCGCTCAGCTCCGACGACAGTCATCACCGGGCAATTGAACGGCCCCTTTTCTGGACGGGCATGGCGGATGTCGACCGACAGCAGATACGTGTCGTTCCCATACCGGTCGAACCGCAGCGTCCAGCGACGGATGCCGTCCTTGGCCGGGGAGGCGGTCTGTTCGACGATCTTCGGGGGGAAGGGAACGAACATCGCTTGCTGCGGAGACGCATTCGGGGCGGCGATGGCCACTGGGAAGAATGGATCAAGCCGGAACCGCAGGTCGGTCCCGGATGCTTCTGGCAGGTCGATCACCAAGCTGCGCACGCCGCCGCCCTCGATCCGCAGCTGACTCTCGATGTGTGTGTTGAGGGTGTCGGGCTCGATGCGGAAAAAGGTCGACTCGTTGCTCGACAGTCGAGCGGGCTTGCGGGAGACATGCAGCAGCCCCTTGTACGCGGAGTCCTGCAAGCTGAAGCCGAGCCGGACTTCTCGGCCATACGCGGCGATCTTGCCGCGCAGGATGTTCAGTTCGGACGGGCTGGGCGGATCGAGGCCCGCGACCTCGGCGGGGACGACATCGAGCGCAGCTTCGGCAGTGATCCCGTAAAGCCCCTCGATGACCCCGGCTTGCGGGAGCTGGAGACGCGGGAGGGCGATCTGCATCGGCTGGTCCTCAACCGGCCATTTGTTGGGTTCGAGTCGGGCGTTCAAGGTGAGCGAGACGGTCCCATCGGCGGGGATCGGCGTCGGGAAGGTGATGCGAATCTGGTTGACACCCGCTTCCTGGGGGATGACCTGCCACGTGATCGGCTGGTCACCGAGGAACACGCTGCTGATCTGCCACTCGGCGGGGAGGTTGATCTGCGCATCGAACAGCGGGGCGAGCCGCGTTTGCAGGTTGATGACCGCCGTGAAGTCGAGGCTGGTCGAGTTCAAATCGAGCAAGTTCGTCACTGCCGCCCGGACCTCGCGGGTCTTCGGCTCGGTCACGAACGGCAGCTTGAAACGCGGCTGCCAGATTTGGAAGTGGAGCAGTGAGTCGCCGTTCTCGGCGAGGACAGCCTGGCTAACGACGGTGCGGACGCCCTCGAGTTCCCCGACGCGCAGGCGGACACCCGCCGGGTAGCGGACCTCGGCGATGCCGACCTGCGAAGTGATGTCGTTGAAGACGAGGGTCGGCACCTCCCAGGCCATGTCGCTGGCAGCTTTGAGGACGCCTCGGAAGGTGATCTCGCGGCTCCCCTCAAACGGTTGGCGGTAGGCGAGAGTGATCGTGGTGCGGGCCGGGTCATCGGGCGTGTCGGCGAGTTGCCACGAGTCGAGGCCGGTCGACTCGACGGCGGTAATCTCCAGTGACATCGGGACTGTGCAGACGATGCGATCGACGGGGCGACCGACGACTTGCAGCGCCGCCTTGGCCGACCAGCTGACCTCGCCGGGCGCGACGGTGACAGCGATGGCGGTATTGGCCAGAGTCAGTGCATCGGTGCGGGTGCTAGCTTGCCGATTGGTGATTTGCAGATTGACGCTCTGATGTCCGCCGAGGGCCACGCGGTACTCGGCGGGCTGATCGGCGGGAGTGCTACGCGGAAGGGTGTTGTTGCTCTCCTTGAGGAACTTGCCAGCTGGCAGCGACACAATCAGTTCACCCGCTGCAGCGCGGATGACTCCGAACCCGGTGGCCAAGTCGCTGCCGACAGCTGCGAGTCGAGCGGAGAGATCGAGGGTCAGCGTGCCCGCCCCCTGCACATCGGTGAAGACCCGCAGGACGTTGGGGTTCTCGCCATGCCACCCAGCCAGCGCGGGCTGTCCGTTGATCTGGCATTTCTCGACGGAGAGGCCATCGCAAGGGACATGAAACTCGGTCCAGTTCTTCTCGAAGTTCGAGAACTGAATCGTGGCGGTCATGACCAACTGATCGCCATCGATCTTCGCGACGTAGTTCGCGGAGGTGATGATCAGGCCGGTCGGCTGGATTCCTGCGGCTTTGTTTTTGAGGGCCTCAGCCACGAGGGCGTCGAACTCGGCCTTCTTGAGGAGCACTCCTTGCCGGTCGCGGGCCATGACCGCGTCGAACTCGTCGAGAGGGACGAAGATATGCCGGAGCGGCTTGTCGAGCAGGTCGACCGATTCTTGGGCGTGGGCACCGGAATGTCCGAGCAGGAGCAGAAGTGTCAGGAGTAATGCAATCAGTGGGAGGCTCTTAACCCCAAAGGGGTTCCGCCCCGTAGCCCAGGGTTGATCGCGCAGCGAGCTACCCTGGGTCAAATGAGGGATTTCAAGCTTCCAACCCCAACGGGGTTGCGGCAGGTGTTGGGTGGATGTATCAGACCGGTTGTTCGCGTCCGAGAGTCCCGACTCAGCGGGAATGCCGTATGCTCCGGTCGAGTGACGCAACCCCGTTGGGGTTGAATTCGATGGAACCTGATTACCCAGGGTAGCTCGCTGCGCGATCAACCCTGGGCTAAGGGACGAGACCCCGTTGGGGGCAGAAATCTCTTGAACCGAGATCTCTGACTGACGACTGACGACTGATGACTGATGACTCTTCATGATCTCTCTCCCTCCTTTCCGAATCAGGCCTGTGACGACGGATCGTTTCCGGTGGTCTCAGGGGGTGGAGGAGGCGGGGAATCATGGGACGCGGTCTCGACGACCGGAGCCGTCGGCGGAGTGGTCGGGACAGTGGCTGCCAGTGGAGCGGCAACCATGACGGTGGCGGCCAGAGCCCGGCGGTTAAAGACCGTCTTCACGATCCACAGACCCACCAGGAAGATCAGCCCGTAGCGAGCCGCCTGGAACACATGCGACAGGGTCTGCGAGTCCTTGAGGCCGTACAGCACCGCCGCAAACAGGGCGATCATCAACACGCTCAGTTTGTTCTCGATGGAAGTCCCCATCAGCAGCAGCGCGACGGCCGCAGCTGTGAGGCTGAACAGGAATGCCATGCCGACGCGGTTCCACCACGTGACGGTGATCTGGTTCGCTCCGCCGAGATTGGAGTAGGCATACGCCACGCGGCCCTGAGTTGGCAGCCGTTCCGAGATGTCTCCGCCGCCGAACCATTGTCGTTCGCGATTGGCGACGGCTTCACTCTCATTAGCCCGACGACTGCGGGTCCGGAGTGATTGCCACGGGCTGAGGCGCTCGACGGAGAAGAACCCCAGCGGATCACCCACCAGTGAGTATTTCTCGGGCACATAGACAATCGTCTTGAGTTCCTGAACGGGCACAACACCCTTCTGGCCCAAGACTGGCATCGGGAGTTCGAGGCTGCCGCGCCCGTAGCTGCTGTCACCGAGGGGCGGGGTGATATCCCATTGGAAGTGCAGCGTGATGAGGAATTCCTGATCACTGCCCGAGTCGCGGGCGACGTTAATCCAGTAGGTTTCCCACAGGTTGCCGAGTTTCTGGTCCTCCGAGGTGTTCGCTTGCTCGAGGCTGACCTCACGGCCAGCCACTGTCACTCCGAGGAGTTTGAACCCCTCCCCTTCCTTTCCCTTCGGTAAGTGAGCCAGCAGGCGTTGCCGCTCACTGGTCTTGAGCCGCATCCGCACGAGGTAGGTCGCCTCGCTGTTTTCTCCGGTGACAATCTCGACGAGTTCCTTCGACACGACGGTGGCGACGACTTCGGCGATCTCGTACTTGGTCTGGGTGATCGCCAACTGAATGGCGGCATCGTCCGGTTGGGTGAAGTAGCGGAACGCCTGCGTCCCGGCTGTGGGTAGAAGCGATAATTCGCGCACGTCCATCGGCTCGACATCGCCGCCGGTGGCTTTGGCACTGACCGCCAGCGAGTCGTCCTTGGTGATGACCATTTCGCCGCTGACGTTGGACAAGGGGGTCTTCACTTCGCCCTTCTCATAGCCCAGTGGTCGCAGCACTTGGGCGGCGATTTTCCGTTCGGTGGAGCCGGTGGCCTGCTCTGGCTTCATGTCATACGAGATGGCGAACCGTTGCGTTCCCATGACTTCTCGCTGCATCACTACCGTCCATTCGACCCAGCCGTCTTTGGCGGAGGCGGCAGACTTCTGCTTGATGCCGGGCGAGCTGCCGTGGGTGGCGACGCTCTCGATCTGGACCCGAGCGGAGACAGCCTCGGGAACGAGGAACCGGAAGGTGTCGATCCCCGCGTACTGAACATCGAAGTCGAGCTGGGTCTTGATCTCGGTCAGTTCTGGCTGGAGATGGATTGTCGTCGCGACGGTGGCGTTCAACCGAGTCGGCTTGCGTTTCGTCGTCACCGGAATCGTGACCGGTCGACGGGTGTAGCTCCATGAGGAGGTGGCCCGCGCGTCGCCAATTGCCGAGCCGGGAACCACTGGCAGCGGCTGGGCCGAGGCGAGGCCCTTCTCGTTGGTGATGACCTCGATCGATTCTTTGGCGAAGACATGTAGATTGCCAATGTCCCGCTCGGCTCCCACCGGTTCTAGCACGGGGAGAGTGAACTCGGTCTGGTCCGTCCCAGCGGTGTAGTCGCGATGGCCACGGATATTGAGGGCGATCGCGCCCAGCGTTTTGTCGTTGAGGTTCACCGTCAGCAACTTCGTCGCTGCATCGACGTTAAACTCCTTCATGCCAGGGCAGTCGACGTTGTCAATCACGAGGCCGTCGGGCACCTTGACTTGTAACTGAAACAGCCCAGCCCGTTCGACCGTGTATTGAATCGTCGAAGTCAGTCGGAGTTCATCATCCATGAAGACGAGTTGGCTACTCTGGTCGACCAGCACGCGCGGTTGGACGGGTTTCACGGAGGCTTTGAGAACAAACTTCGGAGAGTAGTATTTGAAAGATGTGACGCGCTCGCCGCGCAGGCGTTCGTGGAGTTCCCCCGCGTCGATGCGGACGACCCCTTGCTGCTCTTCCACGGTCAGGGTCAGGTCGGCGGAGTGGAACAGCCCGATCTGGCCCGACTCGCGGACGACATCCAGGGCGTGGATGCCGACCATGGCGGTCTCGGTCGACCCGGCGACCTCGAACGGTTCGTCAGGAATCTTGCGCTCGGTGTGAATCTCGACGTTGAACTTGCCAGTCTGGCCGCCCAACATGTCGATGGTAACGATCTGGCGTCCCTCTTCTTCCTTCGCCAGCCACCCCTTGAGGCGGGCCTCGGCGGAGACATCCAGAATGCGGTGGTCTTTCGGGACCGATACCCGCAACTGGGCCACCTCGCCGCGCAGAACTTCGTAGGCCAGGATCGCGTCGGTGTGGATCAGCCCGTCCTCGACGCTGACTCGTGTGTAGTTGGTGACGCTGGCGAGCAGGTCCATCTCGGGCTTGCTGGTCGCCTTCGGACGCCAGCGAGCAGTGATGTTCGGCGTCGAACCCAGGTTCGCCTTAAACCGGGTCTGCATTACAGCCGCCTCCGCCGGGATGGCGACCAGACGGGGCGTGACTTCGACGGTTTGGTCGGCCTCGGGGATGACGATCTCAAAGGTCGTGATGCCGGTGGTCGGGACTTCAAAGGCGAATTCCCGGCCCTCGGGTGAGGTGTGGATGCGGGTGGTCAGTTCCAGGACGATCTTCTGCTCACCAGTGTTGCCGAACAATAAAGCGTAATTGCCATCGCCGGTTCCCTTGAGCAGGATCTTTTCGCCCGCTTCGAGCTTGCCGATCGCAGCTGTGCCGAAGCGGATGGGGATTTCGACCCAGGGAGTGCCGAGGACGTTGACGGTTAGCTCAGCCCGAATGCGGGCCAAGTCCTGCTCGACCGTAGCGACGTAGCTCGCACTGG
Organism: Planctomycetota bacterium; assembly: GCA_031431195.1. Lineage (GTDB taxonomy): Bacteria > Planctomycetota > Planctomycetia > Planctomycetales > Planctomycetaceae > TH-plancto1. Next base: position 7,530 of record JANPCU010000210.1, read on the forward strand.
TAATGACGGCAGTCACCGTGGGGGCAGCCACAGGGGCCTTTTCCGCAGCGGCCTTGAGACGTTTGTACTCGTCCAGCGGGACGACCACGCTGGCTCCCTGGCTGTCGAAGATCCCCTTGAGGAACTTAAACGGCAGGTAGATCTCGCGCGGCCCCTCGGGAGGTTTGGCTCCGTCGGGTGAGGCGGCGGCGGGGGGCGCGGCTCCCCCAGTGGGCGGCGGTGTCTCCTGCCCGCAGACATGCAGCGTCTGGCCGAACAGTAGGACAACCGAGAAGAGGGTCAAAAGCAAGTGGCGCATGGTCGCAATCCTTGGACAACCGTCACGGGCGCTGTCGCCCGATCAGGTTGTAGTGTAGGACATCTAACGCAGTTTGGGCAGGTTGTGAGACTTGTGACGACTGGGGAATTTTCGTCTGCTCTGCCGGAAACTTAATCTATGACGCCCGTCCATCGAGCCCTATTGCAGAAAAACAGGGAGAGGGGGCGATTTTTCAGTGACCGGTTGTGCCGACCTCACCGACGACACGGACTGTGTGAAGAATGGAGAACAGCAGAGAAACAGCCGTTGCCCCGAGTTCCTGATCTTGTGAACATAGGGCCGTTGGTCGTTGCGAATCCTCTCTGCCCTGCCCCTGTCGAGTCACGTCGTGAGTCCCCCAGCCCCCAGTCCACGCCCCGGAACGACGCGCTCTGTCGCTGTGATCGATGTCGGCACCAACTCGATTCGCATGGCGGTCGCTGACATCAACCAAGCTGGGCAGGTGACGATAAAGGAGAACCTCTCGCAAGGGGTCCGATTGGGTAAGGACACGTTCACACGCGGTGAAATCTCGCGCGCGACAATTGAAGATTGCGTCCGTGTCCTGAAGATTTACCGTAAGAAGTTGGGCGAGTACCAAATCTCCCGCCCCGATCAAATTCGCGTGGTCGCGACCAGTGCCGTGCGCGAGGCGACCAACCGTATCGCCTTCGTCGATCGCATCTACATCGCGACCGGTCTCATCGTCGAAACCATTGACGAGCCCGAGGTCCACCGCATCACCTACCGCAGCATCAAGCAGCAACTCGAAGCCCACTCCGAACTCGACGATGCCCGCGTGGCGATCGCCGAGGTCGGCGGCGGCAGTACGGAACTCCTGTATGTCGATGCGGGCAACGTGGCCTACTCCCATGCTTTCCGACTGGGATCACTGCGATTGCACGAGTCCCTGGAATCACTCCGCGCCACGCATGCCAAGCTACGGGACATTATGGAGAGCGAGATTCAGCGCCAGCTAGAAAATCTACCGTCGCACATCCCCGCGAATCGCAAAGTGGAACTCATTGCTCTCGGGAGTGATGCGCGTTTCGCGGCTAAGCAGATACTAAAAGATTGGGATCAAACGCAGTTCGGAATTATTACCGTTAAACAGCTGGCCCACTTCGTCGATGAGTTTCTGGATCTGGGCGAGGACGCCATCGTCCGCAAGTATGGCATCACCTTTGCCGAGGCCGAGACCTCTGGTCCCGCGCTGCTCACATATTTGGAACTCGCTCGCCTGCTCAAGCTGGACCAAATTCACGTCAGCACGGCCAATCTGCGAGACGGTCTGTTGCGGGAGATGGCCGATGGCGGGGTCTGGTCCGAGGACTTCCGCAAGCAGATCGTCCGCTCGGCGATGGAACTGGGCCGCAAGTATCAGTTCGATGAGGAGCACGCGGTCCAGGTCGCCGAACTCTCGCAGAAGCTGTTTCGAGAACTCAAGCACGAGCACGGATTCGACTCACGCCACGAACTGCTGCTGTACGTTGCAGCGCTCCTGCATGAGATTGGGATGTTCGTGAATACAGGCAGCTTGCATAAACACTCGCAGTATTTAATTATGAACAGCGAATTATTTGGACTCTCGAGTGCGGAGGTGCTGCTGGTGGGACTCGTGACCCGCTATCACCGCCGGTCGTCACCCAAGCCAACGCACCCGTATTACAGCACACTTGATCGTGATGGCCGGGTGGCAGTCGCCAAGATGGCGGCCATCTTGCGTATCGCGCTCGCCCTCGATGCCGACCGCAGCAGCCGCGTGCGAGAACTCGAATGCCATCGCAAGGCGAACACGCTCGTGATCTCGATTCCGCACGTCGACGATCTGTCGGTCGAGCAACTCGCCCTCAAGCAAAACCGCAGCCTGTTCGAAGAGGTCTACGGTATGCAGGTCCAATTCCGCACCAGTAGTCGGACCGACTTCCGACCGGGGAGCTAAATGCCACCCTGCTGAAGCAAAAGCGGGAAGTAATCGGCTTCAAAGCCAGAGTCATCCGTCGGCGATCGACAGCCTGATGTCAATCCTCCAGAAGATGTCACGCAGAGGCGCAGAGAGGAGAGGCAGACTTGTGTGAATTCGCTGCGTCTTCTGCGCCTCTGCGTGACACATTTCTTTTGAATGAATGAGATCAAACTCAACGCAGTATTTGAACTCAGTGAGTCTGAAACTCAAGGCTTTCGTCTCTGCGAGCAGGCACTTAACACCCTGTGGGGCACGTTTCCGACGTGCCCGTGCCCCGTCTCCGTTTCGCTGCGACGCGGAGTCTTAAAAGCGGAGCATGGTTCAAACGAGAAGCGATCTCAGCGAAGTGACTGGCCGAACGCCGTTAGGGTCTCGGAGTCAAGCGAACAAGCCCTCCGCCTGCCGCTGAAAGTGCTAGCTTCAGGTGAGAGGTGGAGGTGACTGAATCCTCACGAATTAAAAACCGCGTGGAGGCTGTTTCGTCGTCCACAAACTGCTCCGCCCGGTATCGCCCGGCAGCCAGGAAATTCAAGGGGAGGTGAAGGGATCGAGCGTGAACATCAGTCATGGCTCCGATGTACCAAGTCTCCCCACTGCGACGCGCGATCACGATGAACTCACTGAGTTTGGCGTCCAAGACCCGAGTTTCATCCCAAGTCGTCGGAATCGCGGCCAGGATTGGCAACGCGGGGTGACCGCGATACGCGCTCGGGTAATCCGCGACCATCGACAGGTGATTCTGATACACCACATAACTGGCCAGAGTCCGGGCCGGGCTGCCGATGACCAGCGGGGCCGCAAAGTGCGTTTGGAATTCGCCCGGTCGGACAGTGCGGAATGATCCCTGATGAAAGTCGAGTGGCCCTGCTAACATCCGGGTCATCGCCACCGTCACTTCGTGTTCTGCTGGCAGCCCATTTTTATCCCACTTATTATATTCGAGGTTTAATACCCCCTCACTCGTTAATAAATTGGGATAGGTTCGCTCCAGACCAGTGGGCTTGGAGACGCCGTGTAGAGAGACCGTGAGCTGGTTCTCGGCAGCGAGCTGAATGGCCCGACGGAGAAAGCGATTCATCTCCTGGTCATCGCGGTCCATGAAGTCGAGCATCACCCCTTCGATGCCCCACTCATGATAGAGCGGAAACGACCGCTCCATGTGAGCCTCAGCGGCTTTCCAGTTCATCCACAGACGCAGCCGAACACCCCTTTCCTTAGCATGAGCGAGTACAGCGGGGAGATCAAGACCGGCGACCGCTGTTGTGGGATCATCGCCCTTCCAAGGATTGATCGGACCGCCGTACCAAGCCTCGTCCCCCAGTCCATCTAAGGAGTGATAGGGGATTCCCGCCTCTGCACAGAAGTCGATGTAGTGATTGACCGTCGCGGTGTTCAGTCCCGGTTTGAATGGCACGTCCTTCTCGTAGTACCCGTTCCACCAGGGGAATGTCGTCTTACCGCTGTGAATCCAGGAGGTGTCTTTGATCGCACACGGTTCATTCAAACTCAGGAGCAAGTTCGATTCGATCAACTGCCCCATTCGATCCCCCAGCAGAACCACACGCCAGGGGGACGCATGCGGCAGCTTGGACCGCACGGCAATCGCCGGTTCTTGAGGTCGCGGAGACAACCGGGTTTGCAACGTGCCCCCACCGCGAGGAGTGAGGTAGGCTCCTGCATACTCGTGGACATGGGCCTCTGTGATCGCGGCGAACACTCCGCCGCCGCATTCCGCCAGTAGCGGCAATGTGAACAGGCCGTCCACGGCTTGTTCATGGACGAGCTGAGTTTGGTAAAACGCCTCGAATGAGCTGGTGTAATTCTGGACTGGTAACGCAGTCGTGCGGGCCGTCTCAGGCAGGCGGAACTCTGTCAGTTCCTGCCGAATGGCCAGAGAGTCGTTCGCCTGGATCGCGGGAAACCGGTAACGAACGGCGACTCCATCATCCGCCGCATGCAGAACAACCTCCCACCTTCTGCGCGGTTCAGCTGTCTCACGCAACCTGACGACTGTCTCTGTCGCCCGCGACACGATGTGCCGTTGTTTGCCAATGCTTTGCTCAAAGCGTTCGTCAATGGTCCGTGTGTCGGTTCCCTCGACCTGGGTCGAGGTTCCGAGTCCAGATTCGCCATCCAGTTCGATTCCCAACCTTGAGGGACCAATCACCTCGGTTCCTGCCCAAGTGATTCGGTATCCGGGAATCGGCACAGGCGAGCCCGGTAATAACAGAAACTCCAGTCCGATGTTTCCATTCGGAGATGTCGCGACCGCCACTCGCTCAGCATTCGCCGCAGTGCCGAGTAGTAAGATCACCATCAGCGTAAAGCCGGAGACCACTTGAGTGACTCGCATTTTGACTCTCTCGTTTCTACAGCATTCAGGGGATCTCGGCGGGGGTGCCATGTTCGGGGAGTTCATCTGGAGGACTACGGCATGCCCAGTTGACCCTGCGCCGCGAAGAGATCCTTCTTGGCCGCTTCGAGTTCCTCCAGCAGGCCCTGGACCTGCTCCTTGTCAAAGGTCTCTTTGTCCAGTGCCTCCAGAGCGGACTTCACCTTGGCCAGTCGACCCAGCGAGCTCTCGATTTGCTTATTGGCTTCAGCAGCGTTGCCGCCGACACCGGGGATGAGGAGTCCGTTCTGCTGGATCTGCATTTGGATTCCCGGCAGTCCACCGGCACCTGGCAAGCCTTTGCGGACTTGGGTGTACTTCTCATACAAGGGGGCCACATCGGCGTGCTTCGCCTTGAGGTCGTCCAGATCCTTCGCGGTGTAGGTCGTCTCCTTGCCACCCGCGTTCTCGGTGACCTTCATCTCGATCTCTTTGCCGTCCTTGTCCTGAATATCAATCTTTCGATCCTGATTCTTGACATGGATCTGGCGCTGGCCATTCACCATCGAAATCGTGACCGATTCGAAGACTCGCCCAGCCATTCTCGGCCCATTCAGCAGCAACCCGGGGGGCAATCCCGGGTTCTGATTCCCTGCGGCGGGGGCAGCAGCTGGTTCGAGGGCGCGGAGTGCCTTGTTCGCAGCTGCCACGATCTGAGGCTTCGTCGACTGAGAAAGCTCGGTCAGTGCCGCCCGAGCCGCTTGGCCGGGCTCGTTATCCGGTTTCGCCAAGCGAACCAGCAGCTTGAATGCAGCATGCTGGCCCTTCAGATTGTTCGACTCGGCTGCCGATTTCAGCAGCGGAATGACCGTGACTTCCAGATCCCGCTTCTCCAGTGTCTCGATCGCATAGTCCTGTGTGGGGACATCTTCGCTGACCAGCTGTTCGATCAATTGCTTCGTATCAGTATTCTCCCGCAGAGGATCTGCGGGTAGTTGACTGCCCAAAGCCATCACCAGCGCCAGCGTCAAAATCAAATGTCCAGCTTGTAAGTTCCACATGCGGCACCTGTTTTCCCGTCGAGTGATCTGGAATGGGTTCCCGGAAATGAAGACGCTCAGGAATGGCTTCGAAACAACTTCCCGAAAGTTCTGAGGAGTATTCACCGCAGAGGGCGCGGGGGACCGCAGAGGTCCGAGTGGTCTCCGGAATTTGCCTCTGCGAACCTTCAGAGCGTTTTCAGAGATTGTCTTCAGTTCGCACAGACAGGAATGTCTGTGCCACTGAGCCGTGGGGCAGACATGCCTGTCTGCCTTCTGGCTGAAGACCCATTCTGAAACTGCTCTCGTGTCCTCTGCGGTCAATTCGGGAACTTGTACTGAGCCAGTTCCTGGGTTGATCGTGGCGGACTGATGAATGCTCTTTGACTTCGACTTCACTGACAACGTTTAGCGTAACTCGCTTTCATTCGAACGAAAAGTCTCTTTCCCAACGGATTGGCGGATTCTGCGGTCTCGCGCTGTTCCACCCTCATGAATTTACTTACGATTGGGCGGTGGTGAGGTGTCAGGCAGGGCGCTGGACCGATCACGGATGGGGAATGAGGGCAGGTTGACGTGTTGCAATACGATTTCGATCAGAGCGTGGGTTACTGGCTCACGATGGCGACTCAGTCAATTCGGCGCGTCCTCAGTCAGCGTCTGGTGGAGCAAGAGGTCACGCTGCGGCAGTTCGAGGTTCTCGTCTGGCTGGCCCGCGATCCAGAACTCTCGCAGTCGCAATTGGCAGAGTGCATGGGGATCGAGCCGCCGACATTGGCCGGGGTCGTCAATCGCATGGAGCGCGACGGTTGGATTGTAAAAACCAACTGCAAAGATGACCGAAGACGCTGCAAGCTGCATCCCACGGCGAAAGCCGAGGCGATCTGGAATCGCTCGGTGACTCTGGCACATGAGGTGCGAGCCCAAGCCATCGCGGGGATCAGCCCGGAAGACCTGGTGACTCTGCGGAGGGTGTGTGCCACGATCCGCGACAACCTGAGCCAGGTTCCCCCACTTCCGGAATCCGTGCCGTGTGAAGAAGTCGATCCGTGCGCGGGAGTCGACCTGGAAGCGATGAAGCGCGAGATCAAGATCATGAAGTCGATGTAGAGGATGCGTGACGGCGGCGTTCGAGAGAGCGGAGTCGACTGCCGGTCGTAGACATGAGCAGTCATCGAGGGGTGGAAGACGCAATGTCGTCATTCCGGGAGAGTGCAGAGTGCTGACAAATCAACGAACCACGGTTCGAGCTGCGGCTCACGGGACATTACTGGGACTCGGACTGTTCCTGACCCTCCCCGGCTGTAGCCGTTCCCCGGCGAATGTCAGTCCGCAAGCGGAGCCCGGCGCGAGTCGTCCGGCTGCCTTGGTCCGCGTGACTCCGGTGGTGATGGAACAGGTCGCCCCCGAAACGGTCGTGACGGGCACCGTGATCGCCCGCCGGACCAGCGTGGTGGCCAGTGGCTCCGATGGCAAAGTCGATGCTTTCGATGTCCGCGAAGGCGACATCGTGGAAGCGAATCAGCAGCTGTCGGTCCTCAACATGGTGACCACCGATCTGGGAATTCAGGAGGCCGAGAAGATTTTGCAGGAGCGGGAGTCGATGCTCGCTGAGCTGAAGAGCGGCTCACGGATGGAGGAGATCGCGGAAGCCCAGGCCCGCATGGAAGGGTCCGAAGTGACCATGAAGGTCATGGCCGACAAATACAACCGTATGGCCCGCATCGTGAAGGAGAGCGGCGGCAGCCAGAACGATTTGGATGACGCGCGAGAGAAGGCCGAAGCCGCGCAGAAGATGTACCTGGCGACCAAAGCTCAGTCACAACTGGTGGCCGCTGGCCCTCGCGTGGAGTTGATCGCTCAAGCGGAAGCCCGCCGTGATGCTCAGATCGATCAGGTCGCCTTCTTGAAGGCCGAGAAAGAGAAACGCTTCACCAAAGCTCCGTTTGCTGGCATCGTCGTTCGCGAGTTCACCCAGCGCGGGCAATGGCTGGCCAAGGCGGACCCCGTGGTCACTGTCGCGGACATCCTGGAAGTCGTCCACGTCATCGCCAACGTCGATCAGCGCGACTTGCCTTACGTCCAAATCGGGGCCATGGTCGATGTCGAAATCGATGCCACCTCACAGAAGACTTGGCCGGGAAAGGTCGTCACCATCGTCCCTCGCAGCGATTGGGAATCCGGGTCACGGACCTTTCCCGTCAAGGTGGAAGTTCCGAACGTGATGAAGGAATCGGGCAGTCAAAAGTTTCCCACGCTCACCGAGGGGATGCTCGCCCGTGTCACCTTCAAAGGCCCCCCGCACCAAGCCATCCTGGTTCCCAAGGACTCCATCGTCCGCTCCGAGGCGGGCAGTAAGCTGTTCGTGATCCTCGGCGATCCCGATAAGCCTGGCACCGGCAAAGCCAAGCCGGTCATGCTGCAAGAGGGTTCTTTCTTTGGCGACCGCGTCGAGATCCTCGCCAGTGAACTCCAACCCGGCATGTCCGTCGTGGTCGAGGGAGCCGAACGGCTTCAACCGTTTGCCGATGTCCAGATCCTGCCGGATGTCACCCCCGCTCCGGCGGCAGTCACAGGGGCGAACGACGAAAGATCGAAGAACTGAACACGCACACTCCCTCGCTCCGTACTGCGACAAGCTTGAGAGTTCTGGGACGTGGTGGCATGATTGCCAGAGCCACAGACGCATGGAGTCGCAGATGCGATGGCTCACAACTCTTCAACATGCGAGAACTGCCGTGACCGCTGATTCTGGCCCACTGGTCAAAACACTTCGCCAGCACTGCTTGTCCAAGCCGGGGGGGAAGTTGGACGATATGGGACATTACAGTGTTCTCGATGGGGATCTTAAGACGTATGCAACGTTTGAGGTCGATGAATCTCCCCCATTCCTACTCTTTCGTTGTCGCGACAGTGTTCGCAACAAACTGGGAGCAAAGGCTGTTCGCGTCTCAAAGCGGATGAATTGGGATACCGAAGGGTGGAATTGGTGCGAGACGGATTTGGATGGTCCGCTTCCCTTGGAGACATTGCGGTCGCTGATCGACGATTCCTATCAGTTGTTGCTCGAAGATCTGGATGATGACGATCGATTTGAAATCGAGCTGATTACTCGCGGATTGTCACCGGAAGGGACATTGGCCGAACTGATCAAATTCCATAAGTTCACCAAACGGCGGCAAGAGATCGAAAGTCTGTTGCGCCCATCCCTGCGGTTGACGACTCATGATGCCAAGCATTCGAAGTTGAAGCTCGGGCAGTCCCGCATCGGTGGTTCACCCGACCTGCCCAGCGGTGTCACTTGGCCCCTTCATCGAAGCGGAAAGCCACTCGCTTTCCTGGCCCAGATCAATTTCAGTGATATGCCCCCAGAGAGTCGACTGCCGGACTTTCCATCTCAGGGAATGTTGTACTTCTTTTCGGTCTACGGATGGATGGGAGCAGACGAAGTGGAGCCGGACTTGCCAGCCGGGAAAGCTGCTCCCGATTGGACGCAAATCCTTTACACGCCCGACGCCTCAACATCGGGTCTGAAGCCAACGAAACCGCCTGCCGAAGTCAACTCTTTTCCGATCGCTTCTGTCGAGTTTCATGTACTGCCTTCCCTTCCCACCGACACGCGAGAACCAGTCTTCGGAGAGCAAAAGTGGTCTGGTGAGGCAAAAGAGAAGTACGACTCGCTTCAGGAAACTTTTTCTGCTGCCACCACGCACAAGTTGGGAAATCCCCCCAAACATCAATTGGGTGGATTTGCCGATTACGAACAAGAGTTCGTCAAGGCTGTCGCCAAAGAAAAGCTCCAACTGTTGTTTCAACTGGCCTCCGATTTCAACATGAGTTGGGGCGACGATGGCTATCTCTATTTCTGGATTAAGCCTGAAGACCTTCGCCGCTGCGATTTTAGCCAGGTTCTCGTCGATTATCAGTGCGGATAGCAACTTCCACAGTCGTCACTCATCTGGCTGAATGCTGACAGCTTCTCCCCGCCTTGATTTCCGCCCTCTCAACCCCGAGACTGGAACCGTCTTTCGGGAGCCAAACCATGCCGACCATCCAAACCTCGCAGCAAATCCTCGACCGCCACTACCTCGAAATCCGTTGCAGCGTTCTCGACCTCGCCGCGGCACTCGATCGTCTCGAACGATCCGATGGGTTTTCGCAGACTGCCGGTGATCCGCGTCTGAAACTGATTCAAGAGGGGCTGCGGATTTTGTCCTCATCGGGCGATGACCGGGCCGAGCGGTTCCAACTGCTCTTGAGTGACAGCTACGTCCCGAACTGGAAGTCGGCTTGAGTGGGACGGGCCCATTGGCCCGTCCGAGTCGATCAAACGTAGTCCGCAGCTCTAATCACAGCATGGCCTCACCCCGAGGAAACTCCAGGAGACCGAAGAACGACGCATAAGACATGACCTCTTTACCCCGAAGGGGTTGCAGCTGATAGCCCAGGGTTGGCGACCGAAGGGAGCCTACCCTGGGTTACGAGTAAGCTGGGATCGAACCCTGAAGGGGTTCCACCCTTGGCGAACGGAGGTGCAACCCCTTCAGGGTTGGGCGACATGCGGTGCTCATTCCCAGGGTGCGCTCCCTTCGGTCGCGACCCTGGGGGTATTGTCTACAACCCCTTCGGGGTACAGAGATCTGCTCGCAACCGACAATTTGTGTATCGTATGCGAATTGCAGACGCGCGTCGTCCAGAAGTTCTCCTTCCCGTCCTCTTCTCGTCCAGTCAGTTCACCCCCCATGCCGCCACGTCGCCGTTCCGATCTCGTCATCCCGCAAGCCGACTCACTCGAAGAGTCCGAATACACCCTGCGCGTGCCCGATGCCGAGTACCTCCTCGTCCAGGAGGTCAAGGAATTCAAGGCCGACACCGCCGTCTGCACCTCGCTCGGACGCGGGCAGTTTGCCGCACATCTGGCCGCGCTCGACCCGAGTGCTAAGATCACTTGCTTCTTCCTCGACCAGTATCTCTCCGACGACTCCATCGACTACCACGCGGGCAGTCACCGCAAGCTGCAGATCAGCTGCGGGACCGACCTGCATGATCGCAAGGTCGAGTTCGCTGCCATGCCCGTCACCAAGGGGGGCGAGGCGGAGCTGACCCGCGAGTTGCTTCAGCAGATGCACATGCGGCTGGTTCGCGGCGGCACGCTGCTGGCCGCTGTCGACAATCCGACCGACACCTGGCTCTGCCATGAACTCGAAAAGATCTTTCGCAGTATCGCCCGCATCCCGGTGCGGCGCGGCGTGATCTATCGCTGCATTAAAGAGGACGAACTCAAGAAGCCTCGCGACTTCCGCTGCGAGTTCGCCTTCCGTGACAGCGGCCACCTCATCAAGGCCGTCTCGCGCCCCGGCGTCTTCAGCCATCGCCACCTCGACCTCGGCTCGCGGGCCTTGCTCGAAACGATGGTCGTCAATCCCGGCGACAAGGTCCTCGACATCGGCTGTGGCTCCGGGGCCGTGGCTCTTGCAGCTGTCCATCGAGCTGCTGGAGTGTCGGCAGTCGGGGTCGACTCGAACGCCCGCGCGGTGCAGTGCCTGCTCGAAGGGGCCGCTCTCAACGGCACCACGAGCGTGACCGGTCTGATCGACGCCTCGAGCAAGATCCCCGAGCCGGGCACATTCGACCTCGCCGTGGGCAACCCGCCTTACTACTCGCATTACAAGATCGCGGAGATCTTCATGCAGTCCGCCAAGAAAGCCCTCAAGCCCGGCGGCCGCGTCCTGTTCGTCACCAAGAAGTCCGACTGGTTCGTGGCCCGCATGGGGCAACTGTTCAAGGATGTGAAGGTCCAGGGGGCGCGGACGTACAAGGTGGTCTCGGCAGTTCAGCCGAAGTAAGTCCCCCTCAATCACAAGGCCTCTGTGAATCATGAATCGCCCCCATCAAGTCGAAGCACTTCCGGGCTACCGCATCCGCGTCATTTACACTAATGGAGTGGAGGGTGTCATCGACCTCTCCGCCAATGTGGGACAGGGCGTGTTTGCGCCACTCCTGGACGAAGCGTTCTTCCAAACGGTCCACATTGGCAGTTACGGGCAGATCGCCTGGTCGGAAGAGATCGAGATTTGCTCGGACGCGGCTTACCAGGAGATCACCGGTCAGCTCTCCACCGAGGTCCGTCATGCCTGAAGTGAGCCAGAAATCTACTCCTCGTCGAGCGGCCTCTGCACCCCGATGGGGTGATACAACACAGCCCTGGGTCGCGACCGACGGGAGCGCACCCTGGGTGAGGTCGTTCGCGGAGATCGAACCCTGAAGGGGTTCCACACGGCTGGACGGACGGGTGTTCAACCCCTTCAGGGTTGATG
>JANPCU010000211.1:0-42293 GCA_031431195.1 Planctomycetota bacterium
CTGAAGCACGACATCTCGTATGCACTTGAGGGAAGTGGACACCAAATCGTGAAGAAACAACCGCCTCCGAAAACGCCCCCGCCCCTCGCCGAATTCCTCCGCACGCCGGCCACCCCTCGGCGGCGACAACAACCGCAAACAAGACGCCCCCCCCGACCCCCAAACCCTCTGGACCGCCCTCCGCCGCATGACCGACTTCAGCGCCTTCCATGAAGGCGGACCCGTTGTGTAGAAAGGACGGACAAGGATGTCCGTCCTACGACTTGATCCGGCCCGCGTTTAGTCTACTCTCACCCAATTCACCATTTCAAAAGGAACAACCCATGTCTGACGCGATTGCAATTGTTTTGGCCGCTGGCAAGAGCAAGCGGATGATGTCCGAGACCCCCAAAGTGCTGCACTCTGCGTGCGGTCGCCCGATGGTCGAGTACGTGCTCGACGCGGCCCGGGCAGCGGGTGCGAAGCGGATCGTGGTCGTTGTGGGCCATAAAGCCGAGGTGGTCGAAGCGGCACTCCGGCACCACCCCGATGTCGAGTTCGCCCTCCAAGCTGAGCAGAAGGGGACCGGCCACGCTGTGATGATGTGCCGTGAGGCCGTCGGCTCACACCAGGGCCCGGTGCTCGTCCTCACTGGTGATACTCCACTGCTCCGGGGGGCTTCCCTCCAGGGGTTGCTCGACGATCTGCGGCAGCACAACGCAGCCTGCGTCGTCGGCACAGCTCGCACCGAACAGAACCACGGGCTGGGCCGCATCGTTCGGGACTCGGCGGGGAGCTTTCTCCGCATCGTCGAGCAGCGCGACGCCACTCCCGAGGAGCAAGCCATCACCGAGATCAACACTGGCTGCTTTGCCTTCGACTGCCAGTCGCTGTTCGGAGCACTTGCCGAGGTCCGGACAAACAACAGCCAAGGCGAGTTCTACCTCACCGACTGTGCAGAGATCCTCCGCCAGCAGGGGAAGCCGGTCCTGGCGTCCTGCCGCTTCGAGATCACCGAAGCGATGGGCGTCAACACTCAAGAACAGCTGGCCGAAGTCGAGCGCGTGATGTTGGCGGCCAAGTCGTAGGCGATGTCGCTCCGCGACTCGCATTCCGCAGACCAAGAAGCTCCACTCGGACTGGGCTTCTGAACCCGGGCGGGGTTTAGTGGGAGGAGTCACGTCGGCTTGAGCCCCAGCGAACTCAAGGAAATCCATCGTCGCGTGGGCTCAAGCCCACGACACATTCAAAAAGGCGATCGTACTGGTGAGAGGAGTCTCAGTCGCGGAGCGACGTGAGCGACGTAGGCGATGTCGCTCCGCGACTCGCATTCTGTCCTCGAAACCGACGACCGATCTGCCGATTTGCAACCCCCCATGCAGCCATCGCTGTTTCCGCAGTCTCCGTCCCGTGCTACTATATCTGTGGGAATCGGCCCTCAACGGAGTAGGCCACCCAACTCTTCGTGTACAGGTAACAGATCAACCATGCGGATTTTGCGTTTGGCCGTTTGTGCCTTTCTTCTGGGACTGACCATGACGACTCAACCCGCATGGGCGGCGGATTTGAAGCCGGTCGCCTCAGTGGAAGGTATCACTGAATTTCGACTCGACAACGGGCTGCAGGTGCTGCTGTTCCCCGATCCGAGCAAACCACAGGTCACTGTCAATCTGACCGTCTTTGTGGGTTCTCGACACGAAGGCTACGGCGAGGCCGGGATGGCCCACTTGCTGGAGCACATGGTCTTCAAGGGGACGCCCGATCATCCGGAAGTGCCGCGCGTACTCAAAGAACACGGGGCGGACTTCAACGGGACGACTTGGCTCGACCGCACCAACTACTACGAAACGCTGCCCGCCAGTGACGAGAATTTGGAGTTCGCTCTCCGCCTCGAAGCCGACCGCATGGTCAACAGCTTCATCAAGGCCGAAGACCTCGCTTCGGAAATGACCGTGGTTCGCAACGAGTTCGAGCGCGGCGAGAACTCGCCGTCGCGGATTCTCGATCAGCGGATGTGGTCCTCCGCGTTTGAGTGGCACAACTACGGCAAGTCGACGATCGGCAACCGAGCCGACATCGAGCGAGTCCCCGTCGACAACCTGCGGCGGTTCTACAAGAAGTATTACCAGCCCGACAACGCGGTGGTGATCCTGTCGGGCCAGTTCGATCCCGTGAAGGCGCTCGGGCTTGTCGAGAAGTATTTCGGCGTCTTGCCGAAGCCCGACCGCGTGCTGGAAAACACTTACACCGAAGAACCCGCCCAGGACGGCGAACGCCGCGTGACGCTGCGGCGGGTCGGCGATGTCGCCTTGGTCGGGGCGATGTACCACATCACCAGCGGGGCGCATCCAGACTACGTATCGCTTGATACGTTAGAGCATATCCTCACGTCTTCCCCGAGTGGTCGGCTGTACAAGGCGCTCGTCGAAACCCGCCGCGCCGCCAGCGTCAGTGGAGGGGCTTATGCTCTCCACGACCCCGGCGTCTTCAAGCTGTCCGCAGAGGTCGCCGTCGGCAACGATTCCCTGGAAGTCCTCGGTACGCTCAACGAGATCGCCGAATCGATCCACGAGAAGGGCGTCACCGAAGAAGAGGTCAACCGGGCCAAGACCTATTGGCTGAAGAACTGGGAACAATCGCTCAACGATAGCCAGCAAGTCGCCATCCAGCTGAGCGACTGGGCCGCCCAAGGCGATTGGCGACTGATGTTCCTGTACCGGGATCGCCTGGAGCAGGTGACTCCGGCGTCAGTGCAAGCCGTCGCCAAGAAGTACCTCCAACGGAATAACCGCACGGTGGGTGTCTTCCTGCCGACGAAGGAAGCCGAGCGCGTCTCGGTGCCCGCCACGCCGAACCTCGCCGAAATGATCGGCGACTACCAGGGGCGTGAAGAGATTGCTCAAGGGGAAGCCTTCGAGGTCAACCCGGAGAACATCCAGAAGCGGACCATGTGGACCAAGCTCTCCAATGGTCTCAAGGTCGCTCTGCTGCCCAAGAAGACCCGTGGCAACACGGTCAACTTCCGACTGAGCTTGCGCTACGGCAACGCCGAGTCGCTGCGGGGCAAGGCCGCTGCCACTGAACTGCTGCCTTCGCTGATGATGCGCGGCACGGCCAAGCTGAGCCGCCAGCAGATTCAGGATACTCTGGATCAGAACAGCGCCCGGCTGAGCCCGTCGGGGGGATTAGGCGATCTCTCCTTCTCGGGGGAGACCCGTCGCAAGAATCTTCCGGTCGTTCTGGATGTCCTGCGTCAGGTTTTGCGGGAGCCACTGCTGCCCGCTGACGAGTTGGAGATTATCCGGACCCGCAAGCTGGGGATGCTGTCGCAGCAGACCTCCGATCCGCAGTCACTGGCCCGGATCGCTCTCTCGCGGCGGCTGAGCCCCTACCCAGAAGGCGATGTCCGTTACGTCCCCACCACCGAGGAAGAAATCGCTCGGTGGAAGGCAGTGAAAATCGACGACGTGACCCAGCTGTATCGCGACTTTGTCGGTGGCCAGGTCGGCGAGTTGGTGGTCGTCGGCGACTTCTCGCCGGATGAATTGCTGCCTCAGTTGGAGGCTCTGGTGACTGGCTGGAAGGCGAAAGAGTCTTACGCCCGCATCGAACGGCCTGCGACGAAGACGACGAACATTCGCGAAGCGATCGAGACACCGGACAAGGAGAACGCCGTCTATTTAGCCGCCTCGATCCTGCCGATCAGCGATGTTTCGGAAGACTACCCCGCACTGGTGATCGGGAACTTCGTGATGGGCGGAAGCACCCTGGCGTCACGGCTGGGGGATCGTGTCCGCCAGAAGGAAGGTCTGTCGTATGGCGTGGGTTCGTTCCTGCGGGCGTCGTCGCTCGATGAGCGCACGTCGTTCATGATGTATGCCATCACGAACCCGCTGAACATGGCGAAGGTCGAAGCGGCAATGACCGAGGAACTCGACAAGGCGCTGAAGGACGGCCTGACCTCGGGCGAGGTCGAAGCCGCCAAGACGGGTTATCTCGAGCAGCAGAAGATCGAGTGGAACACCGACGACTCGCTCGCTGCGAGGCTCAGCGAGCTGCTCTATACCGACCGGGACATGGGCTACTACAGCCGCCAGATCAAGGCGATGCAGGAACTGACCCACGAGAACGTGAATGCGGTGATGAAGAAGCGTCTCGATCCGAAGTCGATTGGCGTGGTCGTGTCGGGTGACTTCGCCAAGGCAGCCAAGGCTGCTCCGGTGGAGGAGCCGAAGAAGTAGTGGGTTGAGGGTTGAGGGTTGAGGGACAGAGGGACAGAGGGACAGAGGGACAGAGGGACAGAGGGTTGAGGGACAGAGGCGGAGGTTGAATCGGACGAAGGAAGGCTCGTGGTTGAGAACATCAGGGTTTGCGGGTGATGTGGAGTCAGGTTCCCACAGGGCATCGTCTGTTCATGTGCGGGGCAGGTGGTCTATTGGTCGCTCGGGTGAACTTCTCGGTCATTCTTAGCGTCCTTTTGAATCTCGTGGCCAGATCATGAAGGCTAGTGATGATTTTTCAGCCATTACCGCACGGACTCCGCATCCGTTCGTCAGAGATTGAGTGGGAGTACTCCGCATTTTTTCGACCAATCCGAGGTTCATGTCGTGTTTAACTTTCAGCAACTCGATGTGTGGCAACAATCGATCGAGTTCGCTGATTTGGTCTACAAAGCCACGGACGGTTTCCCTGCTCACGAGTTGTATGGCTTGACCAGTCAGATGCGACGAGCCTCAGTTTCGATCTCATCGAACATCGCCGAAGGGAGTGGGCGCGGTTCCAACAAGGAATTTCAGCGGTTGATTGGCATTGCTTACGGATCGTTGATGGAATGCGTATCGCAACTCGAGATTGCACGCCGCCGCAACTATGTCACCCTGGAGGCATGTCGCGATCTCAACTCACTGGGTGAGCGGATCGCCCGCATGCTGAGTCGATTGCGTGACAGCCTTCATCGGCCAGAGCCATAAGGGTTGAGCGAAGCGAAACCCTCAACCCTCAACCCTCAACCCTCAACCCTCAACCCTCAACCCTCAACCCTCAACCCTCAACCCTCAACCCTCAACGGATCCCCGCTCATGGATCGGATGACAGTGGGACGACCGATGGAGCTGCTACTCGTCGAGGACAGCCTCGTTGCGGGACGGCTGGCCTCGGGAGCGATCCGTCAGTGTGGGTTTGAACACCGTCTGACATGGTTACGAGACGGGCAGGAAGCGATCGACTTTCTGGCCCAGACGGGGAGGTTCTCGAAGGCTCCCCGCCCCGATCTGGTGCTGCTCGATCTGGTATTGCCCTCGCAATCGGGCCGGGCCATTCTCGAACTGATCCGCGCGTCAGCCCCACTGACAACGATCCCGGTTGTCATTATGACTGGGGAAGCGGGGGACGAAGATGAGGCCGCCTGCCGCTTGTTGCAAGTCGAAGCCTATCTGGTGAAGCCGCTCGATGTGCCCAAATTCATGAAGGTCATCGGGGACCTTCGGCACCATTGGCAAGCGGACATGATCCTGCCGAATCAGCCCCACGCGGGCTGACAGTGGGATAGGCTTCCAGCCAGTCGTCTTAGCGGGAGAGTGTCACTCTCCCGAGAAAAGTGCGTGGCGGGGTCAGGAGGCTTTGCGGATGGCCCAGGAGTGGTGAACCTTGGCCTGCCGGTCGCTGGTGAAGCCGACGCGATGGCCCCACACCCCCAAGGTTCGAAGCTCCACATCCACCTCGGTCGGTGCCATCCGCAAAGCCTCCTGACCCCGCCACCCCTGGCGTTTTCCTTAAGGAAGATGACAAGTGGCGCTGTGCAGTTCGAGTCAGAATGACAGGCTGGAAGCCTATCCCACGGGTCAGTCACATCTGACCGGTTGGACTACTGTTTCAAACATGCCAAGGCAGCACGGGCGGCGTCTCGCACTTGGGCATCGTCAGTGCGGGCGACTCGCTCCAGCTCCGCTGTCGCCTTCACCGCGTCACTGCCCAGGCCGCCCAGGCTCAAGGCTGCCGCACTCCGCACTTCCGGATCGACATCCTTCAGGGCGTTCGTCAACGCGGCGACTGCCTTGGCCGACTTGGGGCCCCGGCAGTGCCCCAGAGCCACAGCTGCGATCCAGCGTTCTTCACCGCTGCGCGACTTCAGAGCCGATGTGAGCACAGCGAGTGATTTCTCATCGACTCCTCGAATGCGAATCAGAGCTTCTGCGGCCTGAACTCGCGTCTGACCGTCGGCATGATCTCGCAGCAGTTCGAGGGGGTCGACTGCGGAGTCGGCATGGACGCCAATATCTCCCAGCATGTAACAGGCGAGTTCGACGACATCGGGACTGGAGTGGTCGAGCAGCGGTCGTAATGTCGCGACGCTGTCCCACGGGTCGTTCTCGATGACCCACAACGCCCATGCCGCATGTGCCTGGACCAGTGGATCGGAATCCTTCAGCAGAGTGCGCACGGCTAGACCGGCTTGCCGGGCGGTGCTTCCCATATCCGCCAGATGAATCAGCCCTTCCTTGCGGACCTCGGCATCCGAGGACTCCAGCTTGGTCACTTGGGCATAGAGCCACGGTTCGCAGTCCTGACAGGTCAGTGCCAGTGATTGCGACTCGGCAGCCTCCACTTCCTCGACGACTTCGACTTCGACTTCAGCGACTGACTCCGCATCATCCAATACGGGAGGCACGAATTCGACTTCGGTGGAGAGCGATACCTCTGTGGTGTTTATGGAAGCCAGCTCGGTGGCTGGTTCATCGCCCCCCTCATGCGAGTGCCAAGTGTTATCGGTAGACTGTGTGAATTCCGCTTCTGTCAACGCGGGCGGGGCCATGCCCTCGTTGTCGTCGGCATTCAAGTCGACCAGCGGCAACTCCGTGAGATTCTCGCTCTCGGTTGATTCGATCGCTTCAGCGACCTCATCGGCAGCCAGGGGAGCAACTTCAACCTCTTTCTCCAGGGAATGCTTCGAGGGATCGCCCCAGTCGATCTCTCCCTCATCCAGATCGAGCAGGTCTTCCAGGTCTTGTTCCGTCAGACCACGCGGTGGTTGGCGGTCGTCGCGAGAAGCCAGCGCTGTGTCCACTGATTCGGCACTCGCCTCGGGCTCAGCCCAGGCAGGCGTCTCAGCAGGCGTCTCAGCAGGCGTCTCGTCGGCATCCAGCGTCTTCGGCTTGGGTGTTGCCGTGGAAGTTCGCTGGGCGACAGAGTGAGCCGGCTCGTCCACCGCGAGAGCCGAGAAGTCTTCGGACTCGTCGGTGGCCAGTGCCTGATTCGCCCACGGGTCTTGCTCCACTTCGGCGGTCCGCTTGACCTGGGAGTCTTTCGGGGCCGTCTTCTTGGTTTTGGCAGCTGGTCGGATCGGTGACTTCTCGGCGGTATCTGCTTCTTTCGAAGCGACCGACTTCTCCGTGTCTGGCGTCGGCTTCTTGGACTTGGCGACCGGTCCCTGCGGAGTACGACGGGACTCCACGGGCGTTCCCCCGCCTTCGAGGTATTCGCGATACTTCTTCGAGGCGTTCGTGAAGTCCCCCGCCTTCTCGTACTGGCGGGCTTCCACGAGCAGTTCCTCGTCGCCCCCCTGCTGGGCCGTCTTGTCCTGCTCCGCCACGGTGGCGTCCCGGTCTTTGCGGCCCGGCCACTTGATCCCCGAGACGAGCGGTTTTGAGCTACAACCCGACAGTTCCACAGCTGTGAAACAGAGGAGAGCCGCACATCCCAGCCAACTGTATGATCTTCGCATGTCCATTGCCCCTCACAGACCGTCCTCGATCTGGTCAGCCTGCTTTCTCGCTCCCCAGTGATGTCCAAGCGCACTTGTCCACGCACTGCCGAGCGCAGCCCCACCTTACATCGGCGCTTGTCAACGCACGGATGAATCCCAAAAGACCGTCTGTGCGCCGAATTCCGTGTCTGAGAATGAATTCTAAAAACAAGTCGTTCTCTTGGTGGATCGACTCAACTATTGCGTGTGGAACGAGAGCAGTTTCAAAATTGATCTTCCGGAAAGGCAAACAGGCATGTCTGCTCCACTGAGGAGTGTCACTGACATGCCTGTCTGTGCGAACTGAAGACGAAATCTGAAACGGCTCTGGCTGATACTTCACACGGACGAGTTTGAGCCGTACGACGGACGTCCTCGTCCGTCGCTCCTCGGTGACTTCCACACGGACGAACGAGGACGTCCGTCCTACGAAATGTCTCATTTCTCCGCGCGCGACAAGTATCGGCGATCAGTCCGTGGAAACCTGCCCGCCAGGCTTCCGCAGGTTTCGCCCCACCTCGTTTGCTCGGACATTGGTTCGCAATCGCCCGCGTTCTGGCAAACGCAGCTACGGGACGAGAACCGCGTCCGCCGCCTCATGCACCAGCGGGTCGATCAAGCGGGCCAGTTCCTCGCCCTTGGCATTTTTCCGCAGGTTAAACAAAACTGCCCAGGTCATTCCGTCTGAACGTCGGACAAGAATTGTGGACGTACCATCGAGAGCCCCCAGATGCCATGTATTCCGTCCCGTGCCGCCGCCGGTTGTGCGAACGCTCCAGCCGTGGCCGTACCACACGTCTGGCTCCTTGTGCTCGTAGCCGGTCGGCTGGGCATACATCTCGTCGATCATCGGACGGGAAAGTAATGCTTTCCGTCGCCAGGTCGATTCGGTGGTCGCCTCGTCACAGCCCATCGCGAACCGCACCAGGTCCGGGGCCGAAGCGATCCACCCGCCGTGGGAGTCCATTGCCTCGAGGTGCCACGCTCCGTACGGCGGAGCGACTTTCTCACCCGGCATGAAGACGGACTCCTCCAGCACCGGAACTTCGCTGGGAATGACTGGCATGTAGTACCGCACCTCATCGACGCTCGTTGTCACTGTACGACCAATTCGCGGGGACCAGGCTCCGACCGGGGCGAATACCTCCTGACGGACGATCTGCTCATAGCTCCGATCACGGGCACTGGGCAGGCGTTCGAGGACTCGCCCGAGAAGGCAGTACCCGAAGTTGGAATACGCGTACTTCGTTCCCGGGTCAAAGTCGAGCGGTCGCTTTAGCATGGCCCGGATCACGTTCAGGGGTCCAGCGGGAGGCGGTGTCCCGGCCTCCGCCGCAAACTCAATCGACATGAACATCGGATCGATACTCATACTCCGATCCCAGCCTCCCGTGTGCTGAAGCAGGTGCCGTACCGTGATCCGCTTCCAACGCGGATCGGTCGGCTCAGCGAGATTTAACAGCTCCCACACGCAGGTTTCCAGCGCCAGCTGGCCCCGCTCGACCTGTTGCAGGATGGCCACAGCTGAAATTGGCTTGGAGATGCTGGCGATGCGAAACAGCGAGTGCGGTTCAACCGGGATTCTCTCATCGACGTGGGCCAGCCCGATCGACCTCGCATACAGCAACTCCCCCGCTCTCCCCACTGCCAGCGCAGCTCCCGGGACAGCGTGCTGAGAGAGAAAGCGGCGAAGCAGTTCGTCGAACGCTTCGCAGCCTGGAACCGGGCGACCGTGCAGTAACATGGTGTTTCCTTCGTCGGACGGGCACATGGGACCGATCAGCCAGAACTCGTCATTCGACTTTTGCAGATTGAGCTGGCCAATACCACTCAGTGATGCGGGAGTTCCCTCGTCAGCTTCCTGGCTCAATGCCGGAGATACTGCCGGTGGTCGCGCGGAGTAGAATGCGATCCCTCATAGGACAGCTCCACTTGTGGTCTTCCGCATGGATAAAACCTGGGTGGCGGGGCCTCCGCCAAGCCTCCGGACCCCGCCACCCGCCGCCGCTTCTGAAAAGTGGCGCTGTCCAAGTCGGCATGGTCCCGGGGGCTCACACTTTTCCCCCAGACCAGTGTTCGAGGTCACGAAAAGTGCAACAGCTGAACGGAGACGAACTCAACGGATATTTTGATATTGTTTGGCCAATCGATCAAGTGGCGTCCCGAGGTGGGCGGCGAGAATGAATCGCCAGTTGCGGAGAGTTTGTCGGATCGGACCGATTTGCTCCCAGCGGCGGGTGCTGACATGCAGGTGACAACCCAGCAGGACCAGTGGGCCAACCTTTCGCAGGCTCTTGCTGAAGTACAAGTCTTCCATCAGCGGCAGATTCGGGAAGCCGCCTAAGTCCTCGAACACGGACCGGCGCACGAACAGTCCTTGGTCTCCGTAGATCCAGCCGGGCCAGCGCACGCGCGAGGCGTTCCCCCACTCCAGTGCGCGGTAGACCCAGCCCGTGTGATCGAGGATCTGGCCGAATCCACCAGCAACGGCTGCGGGGTGGGTGGCGAGGGTGCTGCGGATCTCGTCCAGACCGGCGGGTTCCAGCCAGCAATCGGCATGCAGGAAGAGCAGAACCTCACCCGAGGCCGCAGCTGCCCCGGCGTTCATTTGCCAGGCTCGTCCGCGCGGGGACGAGAGAACCTGGTCGGCTTCCGAGGCCAGCTCGCGGGTGCGGTCGGAACTGCCGCCATCGACGACGATCACCTCGACCGAGCCCAGCGCCCGTGCCCGTGCCACACACTCCGCGACCCGCAACTCTTCTTGCAGGACCGGAATAATGATCGAAACGGTGGCAGTCGGGATTGCGAAAGACATGGGCAGGGAGGATGGCCACGAGAGAATGCTCCGCTTCGAAGACTTCGCGTCGCAGCTAAATGGGCGGAGTCCGACCGCTCACGGCCTTATCTGCCACCCACAGACGATCCGCCGCGTCAACGGGCACGCGCGGGGGTTGGGCATAGACCAATGAGCGGTGATAACGACCGCGCGAGTACGCCTCGTCAAAGACGGTGGCGATGTTCAGCACCAGATCGGGATCGGGCTGCTTCAGGGGAATGCGAATCGACGGCAATCGCGACCGCAGCGACCAAGCGTAGACATCACACAGCGGACGCCGCTCCCAACGCGAGACCAGCGCATAGTAATCTCCTGCGGGCAGCGGGCCTTTGAGCGGCAGACGATGCCCAGCTCGTAACAAGTCGAGTTCCACGAGATGGACCTGCTGCCGGAGAATCGCCTGACGCTTCGCCAAATAGTCGGTGCGTCCGGGATCGACCTTGTTCGTCGGTGAAAGCAACTCCAACACGGAGACCAGCGTTCGATCGGGCCGATGCAGGATTTGCAGGTACGACTCCACATCGTCGTCTAGGTATTCCAAGGGGATGCTCACCGGCTCCAGCGTGGCGACTGCCACTGACTCACGCAATTCCGAAGACAGCGGATAGCCCTGCGAAATCGCTAAATCGGGGCGGATCAGCTTGATCGTCTCCGGGGGGAGTTCCACCAGATTGACGCGGTCCTCAATGCGGACCTCATAGTTGTCCGGCAACGCATCGGTAATGGCGTCGCGCCAATACGTGATAAACCCCTGATGGAAATCCTGCCAAAAGGCCGGGTCTTCCAAATAGGGGTCCATTCCAGGAAAAGGACTACGCATGCTGAGCTCCCCTCTCAGGGCCGGAAGCCTCGGGATTCACTGACCACCCGCTGGACTGACAAATACAGTGTCTACAGTGAGAGGTCTGGCTGTCCAGTGGAGTGTTCGAAGGGCAGTCTGAGGCCTATGCTCCGCTTGGAAGACTTTGCGTCGCGATCAACAGGCGGAGTCCGCCGAAGTTGCCGAGGGGAGTCGACTCGTAAATTTTGTCATTTACACCTTGAGGATGTCACTCCGGCACCAAATAATACAAGGGGACCAGGGAAACCATGTGCATTTCGGGGGGAGGGTCATGATTGATGTTCTGGCACTGCGAGGTCAAATGCTGCCTCAAGATAAAATGTGGTTAGCCATCGCCGTGTTTGGCGTGGCGTTTGCAATTGTGATTCTGGCATGGATCGCCCACAAGCTTCATGCACTGTTTCGTGAAGATGAGGGTTCTGATGGGAGTGTCCACGAATTCCTCGGGCAGTTGCGTGATTCGCAGTCCGAGGGTGACGTGACGCCGGAGGAATTCCGATCCATTCAAAGGCGATTGGTGGAACAGTCGATGAGGTCTGGAGATAACTCGCCGCAGACGCGAGCGACTCCGGCCAAATCGGCCGATCCCCTCAAGCCGATGCCCCATGTGCCGTATCATGACGATGCAGATGATCATTCTCCGTAAGCCGAATCAGGGAGGCGGCAACGGACTCGTTCGAGTAGACCTCGGACGCACCTCATCCAGGAAGTGACTGGACTCTCCGGGAATGGATCCCGGAATCCAGTCTGTCAGACTTCATGACGTGCGACGACGGTTCGATCGACACCCCAGAAAGAAACACCCATGTCCTCCCCCAAAGACTTCACCACAGCTAAGAAGACTCCCACCGGTAAGAAGAACGCGAACTGCTCTTTCTGCGGAAAGAGTTATCGCGATGTCGGCCCGCTGGTGGAAGGGCCCAGTGATGTCTACATCTGCAGCGAGTGCATCGATCTGTGCAGCTCAATCTTGGACCAGGAACGTCGTCGTCGTGGGGAGCCGAAGAAGCTCTTCAACAAGATCCCGACCCCTCGCGAAATTGTCGAACATCTCGATCGCTACGTGATCGGCCAGACCCGCACTAAGCGCGGTCTCGCGGTCGCTGTTCACAACCATTACAAGCGGCTGTCGCTGGTGGAAGAGGGCGGCACGGGCGAGGTGGAAGTCGAGAAGTCCAACATTCTCCTCGTCGGCCCGACCGGTTCGGGGAAGACGCTGATGGCGAAGACCCTCGCCAAGTTCCTGCAGGTGCCGTTCGCCATCGGCGACGCCACGACTCTGACCGAAGCCGGTTACGTCGGGGAAGACGTCGAGAACCTGCTCCTCAAGCTGCTCCACGCCTCCGAGTTCGATGTCGATGTCGCCCAGCGGGGCATCATCTTCATCGACGAGATCGACAAGATCGGCAAGACGGGACACAACGTCTCGATCACTCGTGACGTGTCGGGCGAAGGAGTCCAGCAGTCGCTGCTGAAGATGCTGGAAGGCACTGTCTCCAACGTCCCACCGCAAGGGGGCCGCAAGCATCCCGAACAGCAGTACATCCAGATCGACACCACAAACATCCTCTTCATCTGCGGAGGAACGTTCGTCGGGCTGGAAGAGATCATCAGCAAACGGCTCGGCAAAAAGATGATGGGCTTCGGCCAGGAAGTCGTCGATGAATCCGAGCGTCGCCGCAACATGCTCGAGCATGTCTCGGTGGAAGATGTCATCGAGTACGGCATGATCCCCGAACTCGTCGGACGCCTCCCCTTCCTCAGTTCACTCAACAAGCTGAACGAGACCGACCTGGTTCGCGTCTTGACCGAACCTCGCAATGCTCTGGTCAAGCAGTATCAGAAGCTGTTCGAAATGGAGCATGCCGAACTAGAATTCACCGACAGTGCTTTGCGTGAGATCGCTCGAATCGCCAAGATCAAGGACACCGGAGCACGCGGACTCCGTTCGGTCATCGAAGAAGTCATGTTCGACCTGATGTTCGAGCTTCCTGAACAGGAACCCGGACGGCGCTACATCGTGACCCCCGAGATCGTTCGCAAAGAACAACTTCTGTTCGTGAAGGATGCGGCAGCTGCCTAGTCCTCACAGGAAAGTCGGCGCAGCATGGGACACAGAATTACGGCCGGCATCGCTCTCTTCGCAGTCCTGTTGCTGACTGCCTCGGGAGTGCTGTCGGCCGATTCCGTTGAGGGGAAGAAAAAAGTTGACGAGGCCGTTACGCGCGGTCTCGATTTCCTCGTCCGAGAGCAGCGTCGCCAAGGCTACTGGGAGGTCGGCAGCGGGAATTACCGCATTGCCATGACGGCTCTCGCTGGCGTCGCTCTCGTAGCGGAAGGTTCCACCACCACGCGCGGCAAGTACGCCCGCAGCATCAGCCGGTCTGTCGACTACCTGCTTGATGCCTCGCAGCCGAATGGCCTGATCGGTTTCCCGGACGACTATCACTACATGTATGGGCACGGGTTTTCGATGCTCTTCCTGTCCCAAGTCTATGGAGAGGAAGAGGACGTGACGCGCCGGAAGAACATTAAGAAGGTGCTGGAGAGCGCCGTGAAGTTCTCCGCCGCAGCCCAGACGAGCAAGGGGGGCTGGGGGTACGTCTCGGCCAAGGATGGGAACGACTTCGACGAGGGGTCAACCTGCATCACCCAGGTGCAGGGTCTGCGGGCCTGTCGCAATGCGGGGATCGTCGTGCCGGGCGAAATCATCGAACGCGCCCGCCAATACATCTATCAATGCACCCTTCCCTCGGGGGGAGTGCAGTACAGCATCGCGGGGGGAGGGGAGCGGCCTCCCATTACAGCTGCCGCCGTGGCCGTCCTCTTCAACGCCGGGGATATGGAACAGACCCCCCAGGTGAAGAAGATGATGGAGTACTGCAAGGGGAGCGTCTGGCCCAATGGTGGCCAGGACTTCGGCCACTGGCACTACATGCACTACTACTACGCTCAGGTCATGTACCGCATCCCCGACCAGTGGGGGAAGTACTCGGCCTTCGTCGAGACCAAACTCCTGAGCGAGCAAACCCCGCAAGGCAGCTGGGACGACACGTCGATCGGCGCGGTCTACGTGACCGCCATGAACACGACGATCCTGCAACTGAACAAAGGCTACCTGCCGATCTACCAACGGTAAAAGACGATCGGCCAGAGTTTGCGTCCCGCCAGACTTCCTAATGAGTGCAGTCGCCATTCGGCGTCGAAAATCGGCCAGACGGCCAGTGTGTGAAAGGGCTGCCTCTGAGATGACATGGGGGGCTGAACAACCCGAAGCATGCTCAGGGAGGAGCCGATGGACACGTGAGCGATGGAACTGGTGCTGCGGCAATGCGGGGACGCCGGGTCCGAAGCCGGGCCGACCGGTCGCGGGGGACGCTGGGGAGCTGGGGAAGACCTGTTTTAGACTTCTCGCGGGCACGATTAAAGACGTACGACGGACGT
This sequence comes from Planctomycetota bacterium, assembly GCA_031431195.1. GTDB lineage: Bacteria > Planctomycetota > Planctomycetia > Planctomycetales > Planctomycetaceae > TH-plancto1. Next base: position 14,842 of record JANPCU010000211.1, read on the forward strand.
CCTCGTCCGTCGCTCCCCGAGGTGTACCTCACGGACGGACGAGGACGTCCGTCCTACGAAATGTCTGATTTCACCCGCGTCGGGTATCAGTCTCCTGTGCCAGTGGGTTCGCGACTCATCAGCCCCAGTGACTCATCCACGCTCAGACTTCGGGTTGAGCCTCGCCCGCCTGACTGAGGGGAACCCCAAGATCAAGGGTGGACGAGGACTAAAGCAGTTTCAGAGTTCGTCATCAGTTCGCACAGACAGGAATGTCTGTGCCACTGAGCCGTGGGGCAGACATTCCTGTCTGTCTTCTGGCTGAAGACCCATTCTGAATCCGCTCGAATGGAAATTGAATCCTAATCAACGACTCATCGTCGTCGGCCAATGGTTTTGCCATGGCGTGACCTCTGGCCTGACAGACACGCTCGTCACGTTCCATTCCGCCTTTCGATGTCAGGGTCGACGAGCGACATAACGTCAGCCTGAACCGCCCGAAGTCAGCCCTTCCCTGTGGGACTCGGTTCCGGATTGCTAGGATCATCACTCCTGCAATTGCGTTGAATGGCATCACTTCGCTCCGCCCCCCCTTCTCTCTCGCAAATACAGCAAGCACTCACACGACACATGGCACACTGGACACGCAGAATTCCCTTTCAGGTCGACGTCGCCGGCGTGATCCAGATCATGGGCAAGTCGCTCTATTCGCGTGGCGATGCGCCGATTCGTGAGCTGATTCAAAACGCCCATGATGCAATCATGCGGCGGCGTCAGCGGGATCTCGATTACAAGGGCCGGATCGATATCCGACTCGACGACATGGCCGGGACGCTGACGGTCACTGACGATGGGATCGGCCTCAGTGCCGAGGAAGCCGAGCGCTACCTCGGCACTCTCGGCATCGGTGTCACCGGACTCCTCAAGGGGCATCATCCGGCGTCCTCCGACATCGATCACGGCGAGACCGGTGAGGGGCTGATTGGCCAGTTCGGGATCGGACTGTTCAGTGCATTTCTCCTGGCCGACCGCATTATCGTCGACAGTCGCCGGGCCGATTGCCCGACCGGAGTTCGCTGGTCCGCTGGGGAAGGGACCGACATTGAACTTTCCGAGATCGAACGCGAAGCCACGGGAACCACCGTCACACTGCAACTCAAGCCGCAATACCGCAACTGGGCGGCCCAAACGGGGCTAGTGGAAGAATCCGTGCGAGAATACGCCGACTTCCTGCCGGTGCCGGTGTTCGTCAACGATGGCCCCGCCCGGGTGAACGTCATCAACGTCGCCTGGTTCGATCCGACTCCCGACCGCGAGGCGATCGAACTCGAACTGCAAGGTTACTTCCACGAGACCCCGCTTGACGTGATCCCGATACGCGGCGAGCAGGAGGTCGGAGCCGTCGGAGCATTATACGTCACTCCGCAGCGCGTCCCCGGTTTCGCGGGCGACCCCGTCGTGACCACCACGATCCGCCGCATGGTCATTTCGCGGCAGACGCGCGACCTGCTCCCGTCGTGGGCACACTTCCTGCGTGGCGTCCTCGAAGTCCCCAACTGCGAGCCGACCGCCAGCCGTGAAGATCTCGTCCGTAACTTCGCCTTCGAGTCGGTGCGAGAGCACCTCGAAGAACGCCTCTACGAACACTTCGAGCAGCTCGCCCGCCGCGACCCGGCGGCCATGCAATCGATCCTCGCCTGGCATCGCTACACCTGGGCCGGGGCGGCACTGCATGACCGGCGGCTGAGGAATCTGCTGCGGTTCTGCTATCGGTTCCAGACTTCACAGGGCCCGCTGACCTTCGACGAGTTAATCCCCAAGTGCGATGCGGACCCCCTGTTCGAGACCGAGGCCCAGACCGTCGTCTGGTACAACATGGACCGGCGGCAGGAACGCTGGATGAGCTCGCTCTTCGCGGGGAGTGAGTTCCCCTGCGTCCACACGATTCGCAGCTTCGAAGAGTCGCTGCTCGGGGCGCTGCTCAGCGACGAGGGTGAGTCGGGCAAGCGGGTCGCCCTCCGCACCGCCAGCCCCGGCTCGCATGGGTTTGCGGAGCTGATCCTCGGCATCCGCGATATGGTCGATGCTCCTCCCGAGTGGCAGGAGTTCTTGGGCCAGAGTGATGCCAAAGTCATGGTCGCCTCGTTCCGCACCGACCAGCCGGTGATGGCGTTTCTGAATGAGAAGCATGACCTGCAAGCGACGTTCGAAGATTTGCGCAAGACCGGCGTAGTCCCTTCCGGGTTCCAGCGGTTGATCGACAATCACTTCGACGCCAGTGATACCGGACGGCACGAGATCCTGCTCAATCGCGAGCATCGGCTGGTCGGTCGGGCTCTGTCCCAAAAGACGGGCGTCCCCCTGGCCAGCGTCCTGCGACTGCTGGTGGTCAACGCCCTGAACAATGCCGGAGCAGCTGTGAAACGCGAATCGCAGAAGGAGATGATGGAAGACCTCGACTGGATCGCCGAAGCCCTGTGGGGTCGGAATTAAGTGGGATAGGCTTCCAGCCTGTCATCTGCTGGTGAAATCCACACGCCGTGTCTCACGGGACCAAGAGTTGGGAACACTCATCTTCGCTAATCAACGCTAATCCAGAGCCACAATGCCTCCTGGATTAGCGTTGATTAGTGAAAAATAGTGTTCCAAAATTCCTCCTCCTACATCCTCTCAGTATTGCTCCCGTGTTCGTTCATCTTTCCCTGCTCGCATGACAGGCTGGAAGCCTATCCCACGTGACCCCCATGACCAAACTCAGCGTCAACGTCAACAAGATCGCTACTCTGCGGAATACCCGCGACATCGGGATTCCCAGTCCGCTGCGGGCTGCGCGGTTGTGTCTGCAAGCGGGTGCCCACGGGATCACGGTCCACCCGCGTCCGGATGAGCGGCACATCCGGCCCGCCGATGTGGACGAGATTGCTGAACTGCTGCGCGAATACCCCCAGGCCGAATTCAACATCGAAGGGAACCCGTACTTCGACGAGTTCATGCGCCACTGCGAACGCACTCGGCCCAGGCAGGCCACGCTGGTCCCCGACTCGCTGGAGCAGTCGACCAGCGACCACGGGTGGGATCTCGAAGCCGATAGCGAGCGGCTGCGCCCGTTGATCGCACAGCTGAAGAGTTACGGCTGTCGGGTCAGCCTGTTCGTCGATCCGCATCCTGCTCAGATGCCACTCGTCCGCGAGGTCGGGGCCGACCGCATCGAGCTTTACACCGCTCCCTTCGCCGCAGCCTTCGAACACGGCCCGCTCGGCCCGACCCTCGACAGTTACCGCCTGACCGCCGAAGCCGCTGGGCACGCGGGTCTGGGGGTGAACGCGGGTCACGACCTGAGCCTGGACAACCTCCCGGCGCTGATTCACCACATCCCGCATCTGGCCGAGGTTTCGATCGGCCACGCCCTCATTGCCGAAGCTCTGGAGTTCGGGTTGCTGGAGACCGTGCGCCGCTATCTACGCGTGCTGAAGCGGTGATCTTAGCGGGGCTGTTTCTACTTCACGCGACCAGAAACGAGATGTCGCCGCCTCTCGCTGGAGGGCAGCCCCGCCCGCCAATTCGCCCGCGTTCTGGCGAACGCAGCTACGAGTGAATGCCTCATTTCTAGCCGCGCAAAGTATCAGGATGGGATTAATCCACAGGCTCTTCGTTTCCCTTAGTTCACAATCACATCGGATCGCTGTATCGGACAAAATGCTTAAGGCATTGCGGCCCTCACCGGAGGAGTGCGTGTCATGACGTAGGCGAACAGATCCGCCAGTTCGGCGTCGTTGATCTTGTCGACGAGGCCATCGGGCATGATCGACGTGTCCATCGCTTTGAGGACCTCTACCTCGTCGCGGTTGAGGAGCGTCGACTGATTATTGGCACCGCGAATCGAGACGGTGCGTTCGTCCTGCTTGTCGATCAAGCCGGTGAGGATCAAGCCGCTGGTGGTGACGATCTGGAACTGCGTGAACTCCTCGCGGATGGCAGCGCTGGGGTCGACGACCGACAGCAACAGAAAATCGATGTTATCGCGTTCATAACCGGTCAGATTGGGTCCGGTCTTCCCTCCCTCTTCGAACAGCGTATGGCACGTCGCGCAGTGCTTGGTGAAGAGGGCATGCCCGCGCGTCAGTTGTTCGGTGTCGGCGGCCTGGCCGCGCTGAGCGATCAGGGCCGTCCGCAAGCGGGCCACCTGCTGCTGCTTCTCTTCCGAAGTCGCCCGTGTCTTGCCCCACAGCTTGTTGATCAGGGCTTGGACTTCGGGGTCGGCGTGCAGTCGCATCTGCTGGACAACATCGAGCGGGATCAAGCTGCTCTTGATGCGGAAGGCGTCGACCTCTTTGAGGAGTTGCTTCGCCCAGGGAGCGCGGCTGGCCAGCACGCGGTGGGCGATGCTGCGGAGGTCTTGCTCATCGGGGAGTTGCGAGTGATACCGCGAGCAGACGGCTTCGCCGATCGAGGGGTCATCGAAGTTGATGAGGGCCTGTAGCGTGGCGCGTTTAATCGCGACCGACGGCGAACCCATCAAGTTGACGAGCACTGGAACCGCTTGGGGCGGCTTCACTTCTCCGAGGACTTCCATGTAGGACAACCGCAGGGGCCGGTCGGCTCCTTCGTTTGCGATGAATTTCAGGGCTTGGTCGATGGCCTCGTCTTTGCCCAGACGGATGTTGAGTACCAGATCATCCTGGCCGAGCGACTTCTGGTAGTCCGAGATCGCGGAGGTGAGCGAGTCGGGGAGCTGCTTGATCTCTCGGCCCTGGTAGGCTTCGAGGAATCCGCTGATGAGAGTTTGTCGGTGGGCATCCGACGGAGCGATGGCCAGCAACCGGGCGCAGGTCTCCAGATCCTCGGGCGTGCCAGCCAGAGCATAGCGCTGCATCAACCGTGGGACGATTGTCGTGGAGGTGATCGGGTGGTCCCAGAGAGCCTTGTCGCCGAAGAGTTTCAGCACCTCGTCGCGGTCGCTGCCACACTGGGATTCAATGGCCCACCAGATGAGGAGCGGCATGTGCAGGTCACTGGCGTCCTCATCCCGCTGGAGGAGGGCCTGCACAATCGGGAGGGCGTACTTCGCCGGGAGGCGTTTGGCGGTCGAGGCCAATTGCGAGCGGACCTGGACGTACGACTCTTCGCGGGCAAGCTTCGCCATGCGAGCGGCGAGGGCCTCGTCGATGCGGCGTTCGTCGCCGATGAGCCGGACGGTCCAGCGGCGGATGTCCTGATGTGGTTGCCCCAATAGTTCCAGTGCCAGTTCATGAGTGAACCCACCAGTGCGAGAGACGATCCAGAGCGATTCGAGTGATCCGGGGAGATCGGATTTGGAGAGGTTGACGAAGGTGTCGCGGATCGTGTGTGTCGGATCACCTGTTGCGATGCGTTCGCACAATGTGCGGACAGCGGTTTGGCGAACCCACTTGTTGGAGTGGACTAACAATGCTCGCAGGGCCTCGGTGTCGAACTTCGTGAATTCGGTGGCGGTCCACGGCTTTCCATCGGGAGCCTTGGTCGGCACGGAGTCGACTCCACTGATCCGATATATCCGACCGCTCTCCTTGTGCCAATTGTCGCGCGGGTCAACATGCGAGAGCCGGGTGTCGTACCAGTCGGCGAGGTAGACCGCCCCGTCTGGCCCGACCTTCAGATCCACTGGACGGAACCAACGATCGGTCGTGGTCACAATCGGCGGGAAGTCTTTCGTGCGATACGTCGAAGTATCAGCCATCAGCTCGCTGGCCCAGACGCGGTTGTGCAGGGCGTTCGCGCTGATGACCGTGCGGTTGAACTTCTCGGGGAGCAGTCCTCCTTCGTACACCACAAAGGTCTGCGGGAAGCGGTCGCCGTCCCCTTCGTGCCGCATATGTTCGAACCACCCGAAGGCATACGGATTGGTCAGCGGGCCATGCTTGGCCCACCCCTTGATGCCATAGCTGCCCTGGGGGTAGTACATCCCGCGCGTGCCACCTCCGTTGGTTCCCGAGAAGACGCGCCCCGCTCCGTCGATATCCAAACTGAAGGTGTTCCCGCCCCCTTCCGCGTAGATTTCAAAGACCTTTAACACCGGGTGGAACCGCCAAATGCACTGGCCGAGGAACTTCACGTTCTTTGTGGCATCGGAGGAGATGTTGCCCGTGGTCGTGCTGCCGTTGGCTCCATACAGCCATCCGTCCGGCCCCCACGCCAAGCTGTTGGCGACCGAGTGCGTGTCCTCCAAACCGAATCCCGACAGCTGGACCACCGGGTCGCCATCGGGAATGTCGTCGCGATTCGCGTCGGGGTAGAACAACAAATACGGCGGGTTCAAAACCCAGATCCCGCCGTGCCCGGTGACCACCGCTGTGGCGATGTTGAGGCCGGTGATCACATCCTTCGAGGTGTCGTACTTCCCGTCCGCGTCGGTATCCTCATAGACTGTGATCCGGTCGGCCCCCGGAACATGGTTCGGCGGAGCGGCGGGCACTTTGTCGAACACCGCCCGCAGGTATTGGTCGTACTTCACGACCTTGAGTCCCTCGGGGAACGGGTATTGCAGGTACTGCACGACCCACATGCGGCCCCGGTCGTCGAACGACATGAACAGCGGCTGGCGAACTTGCGGCTCGGCCATGACCAGTTCGACCTGCAGCCCCTCGGTCGTCTCAAAGAGCTTCACCGCCTCAGCTGCGGGCGTCGGCGACGAGTCATCGCCGACGGCTCCACGACCGCCGAAGGTCTGGATGATCTTCTCGACCTCAGCATTGCCCGCGAGGTCTTTCTTGAAGACTTCGCGTTCCGGCTTTGTGGGCGGGCCTTTCGGTGGAGCATCTGCCGCCTGTGCCCACCAAGCTGCTCCCAGGAGCCCCAGTAGAATTCCTGCGCCCCAAGTGCGAATGGTCCGCATCGTCTTGCCCCTCCGCTGAAACACTGGTGAGTGAAGTTATTCACCCCGCAGTGATTATCGTACCGATCAGTCGAAGCTGATTCGAGGGGCAGGTTGGTGACGGGGAGGGAAACCGATCCCGTGAAGCGGATCAGTCCGACCGTTCCTGATTACGCCTTCGTAGGTTTACACCGATACCCGATCCCACGTACGGTTTCCACGATGTCGGCCAGGTCATCGAGTTTCTTCCGCAGGGCGCGGATGTGGACATCAATGGTGCGTTCCATCGAGTTCGCGTCCTCGCCCCGGCAGCAGTCGAGCAACTCGTGCCGGCTGAACGTGCGGCCGGGCTGGCGGCCCAGAGTGAACAGCAGCCGGAACTCGGTCGGGGTCAACAGTAACTCGACTCCATCGCGCTTGACAATGTGGTTCGTTTTGTCGATCTCGATACTGCCGATCACGACGACATCGGTGACCTCCGCTGCGGGATCGCGGCGGCGGAGCAGGGCCTTGACCCGCTCGATCAGTGGCTTGACCCGAAAGGGCTTGGCCACGAAGTCATCCGCGCCCATGTTGAAGCCGACGATCTCGTCAGTCTCATCCCCTTTGGCGGTCAGCATCAGGATGCGAATCCCCTGCGTGCGCGGATCGCTCCGCAACCGCCGACAGACTTGCAGCCCATCCACATGCGGGAGCATCAGGTCGAGGATCATCAGATCCGGAGGTGCGGATTGGCACTTCTGAATCGCTTCGCGGCCATCGCTGGCCGTGGTGATTTCGAAGCCCTCTTTATTGAGGTTGTAGGCCAGGACATCCACGATGGCGGGCTCATCGTCCACCACCAAAATTCGGGTCTTGCTCATGGGTTCCGTCTGTAAAGGATGACGGGCCCGGTGTGGCGACGGCGAGGGACTACAAGGTCCCCTGCATCTCGTCGCGATCCAGGCTCTTCCAATGTCGAATGATCTTGCCTTCGACAAGATAAACGACATCTTCCGCGATATTGGTCGCGTGATCCGCGACCCGTTCCACTTGCCGCACCGCGGAAAACAGGTGCAATAAGGCATCCAGCCGGTCCGGCTGGCGGTGCATCTGGTCAATCAAATGTTGAATCATGGCGGCGTTGGCCTGGTCGATGGCATCATCGTCCCGGCACACTTTGCGGGCCAGCTGACTGTCGAGCGTAACGTAGGCGTCGATACTGCGGTGTAGCATATCGACCGCAGCTTGCGCCATATCAACCAGCTTGTCGGGAATCTGAAGCTCGGGGGCGTCGAGCAGCCCGACGGCACGCTCCACAATGTTCACCGCCAGGTCGGCCACTCGCTCCAACTCGCCGGAGATCTTCAAGACCGTCGTGATACGCCGAAGGTCGATCGCCACCGGCTGATGCAGGGCCAGGATCTTCAGGCACTTGTCCTCGATCTGTACGTCCCAGCGGTCGATCTCGTCGTCCTGTTTCGTCAGCGCCCGCGCATCTGCCAAGCTCGGCTGCGACAGTTGAGCCACCGCGCGATGAATCAGGTCTTCGACCTTTGCGCACATGGAAAGCAAGTCCCGGTGCAGGTCGTTGAGGTCGATTTGGAGATGAGCGGACATGGGGGGAGGGATGGTTGCGGGTTGAGGGGTGAGGGTTGTGGGTTGTGGGTTGAGGGTTGGGGGTTGAGGGTTGAGTCTTTCGCTCAACGCTCAACTCTCATCGCTCAATGTTCCTACCCGAATCGGCCAGTGATGTAGTCTTCGGTGTGCTTCTCGCGCGGCTTCGTGAACAGCTGTTGTGTGTGGCCCATCTCGACGAGATGGCCCTGGTAGAAGAAGGCGGTCATGTCGCTGACGCGGGCCGCCTGCTGCATGTTGTGGGTGACGATGATGATCGTGTAATTCTCTTTGAGTTCGAAGATTAGGTCTTCGATGCGGGAGGTCGAGGCCGGGTCGAGGGCCGAGGCGGGTTCGTCCATCAGCAACACATCGGGATTGGTGGCGAGGGCTCGGGCGATACAGAGTCGCTGTTGTTGCCCTCCCGAAAGGGCCATCGCGGAATCAGTCATGCGGTTCTTGACTTCCTCCCAAAGCGCGGCTCGCTTCAGGCAGGTCGTCACGATTTCATCCAGGGCCCGGCGGTCCTTGACGCCGGTGAGCCGTGGTCCAAAGGCGACGTTCTCGAAGATCGACTTGGGGAACGGCGTCGACTTCTGGAACACCATGCCGACTCGCTTACGCAGCGCGACGACATCGATCTCCGGCCCGTCGATGTTGATCCCTTCGAGCAGAATCTCGCCCGTGTGACGCGCCCCCTCGACGATGTCGTTCATCCGATTCAGCGTGCGCAGAAACGTACTCTTTCCACATCCCGATGGCCCGATCAGAGCCGTCACGGACTTCTCGGGAATCTGCATCGAGATGTCGAACAGGGCCTGAGACGATCCGTAGAAGAAGTTAAGACTGCGCGTCTCGACCTTCACACGGTGCGTCTGCGCTCCCGCCGCAGCAGGGTCAGCTGCGCCATTCGGAACGCCACCCTTCGCCCGCTCGGCAGCGGCACGATCGTTCATCAGGTTGGTGAATGACTTGGCCATAGAGGGGGTTCTACCAGCGGAGCTTCTTCTGATACCGATTCCGAATGACGATGGCGATTCCGTTCATGAACAACAGCAGGCACAGCAACACCAGAATCCCCGCTGCGGCGACGCTCTGGAAATCCTGCTGGGCCTGTCCCACCCAATTGAAGATTTGGACAGGCATCACAGTGTACTTGTCGAAGGGAGCCTGGAGCAGCCCACTCGGATGAGTGGTCAAATCCTTGAACGATCCGATCCCTCCTGGAGCAAACCGCGCAAAGCCGACCGCACCGACGACAATCAAGGGAGCCGTCTCCCCGATCGCTCGCGAAACCGACAGGATGATCCCGGTCATGATCCCGGGCACAGCTGCAGGGAGGACTTGATGGCGAATGGTCTGCCAGCGGGTGGCCCCCAGAGCGAGTGAGGCATGCCGAAGTGAGGGGGGAATCGAGCGGAGAGCTTCCTGCGTCGCCACGATAATCACGGGGAGGATCAAGATCGACATCGTGAACGCCCCGGCCAGCAACGATTTGCCCAGCGGGAGGGGGATCTCAATCCCGGCGATGATGATGGCTTCGATGTGCTTCCCGGCCAGGCGTGTCACCATCCCATCCCGAGCGAACACATCGAACATCCGCACGAAGACCGTCAAACCCAGGATCCCGTAAACGATCGACGGCACCCCAGCCAGGTTCGACAGATTCACTCGAATGAACCGGACAATCCACGTGTCACGGGCGTACTCTTCCAGGTACACAGCGGCCCCCACTCCGATCGGAATGGCGGTCATGAACGTCAGCAGAATCAACCAGCTTGTCCCGATCAGTCCGGCCCAGATGCCCGCCCGTTCGGGCCTTTGGGAGTCGAAACTGGTGAAGAACTGCCAATCGAGAAATCCGGTGGCCTTCCACATGACCGTGCCCACGAGGAGGCACAAGATCGCCAGGCTCGACCAGGCGGCGGCACGGCAGACCGCTTCAAAGAGGATCTCTGCTGGACGGATCCCGGACTTGCGCGTCAATGACTGCCGCAGGTCAAGGGCCTCCGCCGAGGTGGGGAGATTCGGAGTTGCCGGAGGCGGGGTGGTCTCAATGATACACCTCCCGGAAGCGACGCATCACCGCATGAGAGACCACGTTCATGCCGAACGTCATCACGAACAGGCACAAGGCCACCGCGTACAAGCTCTGGTACTCGATCGACCCCGAAGGTGTGTCCCCCTTCGTCGTATTCACGATGAAGGTCGTCATAGTCTGCACGCTCTTCAGCGGGTTCATTGTCAGCTGCGGGGTGTTGCCCGCAGCGATGGCGACCAGCATGGTCTCGCCGATGGCTCGGGCCACTGCCAGCAGAAATGCGGCGACGATCCCGGAGAGGGCGGCGGGGACTACGACTTTCAGAGAGACATCATATTTGGTCGAGCCGAGCGCATAGCCCGCTTCCCGCAGAGTGCGAGGCACAGCTCGAATGGCGTCCTCACTCAGCGAACAGACCATCGGCATGATCATAATGCCCATCACGATTCCCGCACTGAGTGCATTGGTCGCGTCAACCTCAAATCCGAGTAGGGTATGGAACAGCGGCTGGACGAGATACGGAGTCACAAAGATCAACGCGAAGTACCCGTACACCACCGTGGGCATGCCGGAGAGTATCTCCAGAATCGGCTTCACGATGGCACGTGTCTTGGGTCTGGCATACTCACTGAGATAAATCGCACTGAGTATCCCGAGGGGCAGTCCGACGAAGGCTCCAATAATCGCGACCAGGATCGTTCCACTGACCAGTGGCAACACGCCAAAGTGTTTCTCGCTGAAGGTCGGCGTCCACCGCGGTTCGGTGAAGAACTCCCACAACGACACCCGCCCAAAGAACGGCAATTGCCCCCCGAATGGCACCACGGTCTCGATCAGTAACACAAACAAGATCGCTAACGTGACCAGAATCGAAACGGAAGAACAACCGAACAATGCCCATTCGATGGCCGTTTCCCGCAACCGCGCCAGTGAGAACTGGCGGCGGAGGACGGGAGCCGGAGCGGGCTGTTCAGGAATGGTCGGCGAATTCACGGGCGGGGTGACCGTCGGAGTTCGTGGCAAGAGGGAAGATGCTGCGGTGGTTGCTTATTGTGGGGGTCTGCGATTACTTCGCGGCGGGCAACGCAGCGTTCAAGGCATCCACAGCGGCCTTGAGCTGGGCGTCACTCATTTGGACTGCCTTGGCTTCCGCGACCAGTTTCTGCCCCTCTGCTGAGAGGAAATACTTCAGGAACTCGGCCACATGGGCTTGCTCCAAAGCCTTCTTGCTCACATAGATGAACAGCGGACGCGACAGCGGAGCATACTTGCCGGAGCGGATGTCCTCGAGTTCCGGGGCCACCGCATCAGCGGCGTTCTCGGTGTTGGATATCGGCAGTGCTTTGACCTTGTCTTTGTTGGTGACATAGTAGGTGTAGCCGAAGTAACCTAAAGCCGCTTCGTCCTGGGCGACACCCTGCACGAGGACATTGTCCTCGGTGTTCTGCTGGTAGTCGGCCCGGCTCGACTTCTTCTTGCCGACGATGACTTCCGTGAAGTACTCGAAAGTCCCCGAATCAGTGTCTGCTCCGAACAGCTTGATCTCGCGATCAGGCCAGCTCGGGTCGATCTCATTCCACTTCTTGATGGTGCTATCGGGCGACCAGAGTGCCTTCAGCTGGGCCACGGTCATGGCCTTGCACCAGTCGTTCTTCGGGTTCACACAGACCGTCAGACCGTCGATGGCCACCTGGATTTCCACCCATTCGATATTTTGCTTCTTGAGTTCGGCGATCTCACTCTCGGAGATCGGACGCGAGGCGTCACAGATATCGAGTTCGCCGCGCACGAACTGCTTGAACCCACCGCTGGTGCCCGAGATCCCGACGGGGATGCGGACATCCGGATGCTTGTCGCCGAATTCTTCTGCGACCAGCGAGGTGATCGGGGCGACTGTACTCGACCCGTCGATGCGGATCTCGCCCGAGAGCTTCTGCACAGTCGGAGATGCGGGAGCCGTAGCAGCCCCTGTCGAACCCGTTCCAGAGGCGGCCGGTGTCGGAGTCGTCGACGTTTTTGTCTCACAACCCACCGACAGACCGAAGCCCGCCGCCACAACCATCCACAGCACCATTCGTCGCATGAAATCGATCCTCAGCGGGGGTTCCTAGGTCACATGTTGTTTCTTGTTCCATGACAGTATCGGTCAATTGTTAAGATGTAAACCGACCGTATGTGAAGAATCGACGAATAGAGGGTGACGTGCTTGCCCCCGGGGCGGTCCTCGGGGCGAGAGAGCTGGCTGACCCACTTCCGCAGTCAGGGGGATCGATACCTCTCCGGGCCAGATGATCCCCTCAATCAGCGCGAGAACTGGCTTCGCGCTTGCAAAACCTGCCGTAACAATCTCTGATGTACCACGGTCAGCTGCTCTTCCAACCGAGTTATCCCGCATTGTGGTGACTGGGCGTGGGAGTGTTACGGAATCTTTCCGAGGTCATTCCCGTCTCATGAGTTCTCCATCGAAAGCCACCTACGGCGTTGTGACCGGTCTGGGCGTCGTCAGCCCGATCGGGATCGGGAAGTCTGCGTTCATCGAGAACCTGCGGGCCGGGCGCCCGGGGATCAGCCATGTGACCCTCTTCCGAGGGATCGCTGTGCCCGGGGGCGTGGGCGGTGAAGTGAAGGACTTTACCGATGAGTCGGCGAAGAAAACTTGGCTGAAGGAACAGCGGAAGTGGATTAAGGTCATGTGCCGGGAGATCGCGATGGGGGCGGCCTCGGCGACGCTGGCACTGACCGATAGCGGACTCGATCTGGAGAACCTGGAACACCACCGTTTAGGCGTGGAGTTCGGGGCGAACTTGATGTTCTTCATGCCGGATGGAATGGCAGATCCCGGTCGGACTTGCCAGAACTCCGATGGCGAATTTCAGCATACGGAATGGGGCACCACTGGCCTACGGAATATGGAGCCGTTGTGGCTGCTGAAGTATTTGCCGAACATGCCCGCTTGCCATATCGCCATCCAAGCCGACGCACGGGGGCCGAGCAACTCACTGACGATGGACGAAGCATCGGGGAATGCCGCCATCAATGAGGCCCTGAGCGTGCTGCGGCGCGGCGCGGCGGATGCCATGATCGTCGGCACCACCGGAACTCGTATTCATCCGACCAAGGCCATTCACGCCATGCAATGGGATCAAGTCGGCTACGATGAGTCGAACCCGTCCCTGAGTTGCAAGCCGTTTGACGTTCGGCGGAATGGGCAGGTGGTCGGTGAAGGGGCGGCCAGTCTGATTCTGGAGACACCGGAGTATGCCGCAGCGCGTGGGGCCCACATCTATGGCCGGATCCTCTCCGGGGCGTCGTCGTGTGTGACGGATCGGACGGGACACCCACTCAAACAGCGGGCACTGGTCAACGCCATGCGAATCGCCCTGAAGCAAGCCGGGCTCCGTCCGGAAGAGATTGGCCACATCAACGCTCAAGGGTTGGGATCTCGGGTGGACGACCAAGCGGAAGCCGACGCCATCCACGAAGTGTTCGGGGACTACGCTGCACGAGTTCCGGTGACTGCCTATAAGGGGTTCTACGGGAATGCGGGTGCCAGCGGTGGCTCACTGGATCTCGTTGCCACGTTAGTGTCGATCGAGGATGGGGTGCTGTACCCGGCTCTGGGCTGCGACACTCCGGATCCCAGCTGCCGGCTCAATGTGGTGTGCGGGGAGCCGCAAAAGATCACGAATACGACCTTCCTGAAGCTCAGCGTCACTCGCCGAGGACAGGCCGTCGTGATCGTGGGGGCCGGAGCGTAAACACCCGAGCACCGGCTCCACCGTTTTCTCTTTCCAGTGAGTCTATCCCTCCATCGGAACGCGGCATGCACCCTGTCCTCCAGCGGAATCAATTCTTCGTCAAAGAGCAAGTCGGCTGGTTTAAGGCCGCCAACAACTACGATGTCTTCGATCCGACGACCGGGGAGTGTATTCTCCATTGCCGCGAACCTCGGTTGGGGTTCTTCACGAAGATGCTGCGGATGACCAAATGGAAGACGATGACTCCCTTCCATGTGGAGGTCACGACTCCCGAGGGAGAACCCGTGCTGGCCGTCAAACGCGGGACTTCGTTCTTTGTCTCCAAGGTCGATGTCTTGGATGAGGGGGATGATCGCGTCGGTGGATTTAAGCAGAAAATGTTCGCCTGGACGGCGACTTTTTACGTCCTCGGGGAAGACGACCAGCAGCTCTGCACCCTCAAGGGGAAATGGACGGCCTGGGAGTTCAACTTCGAGCACAACGGCGTCAGCCTGGCCAAGGTCTCCAAGAAGTGGGCTGGACTCGGGAAAGAGCTCTTCACCAGTGCCGACAACTATATGTTGCAAATCTCAGATGATGTTCCGGAGGACAACCCGCTGCGGATTCTGATCCTAGCCTCGGTGCTGTGCATCGACATGGTGCTGGCTGAGCGGTAGGAACAAGTTCCCCGTTCGAGTCGCGAGATGCGACATCGCCGACCGTAGCTCATGTCGCTCCGCGACTGAGACTCCTTCCGTGGGACACCTTTCGAATCTCGGTGGAAGTCTCCTGGGAAGTGCTGTTCTCACTGACGGAATGCGAGTCGCGGAGCGACATCGCCGACGTGACTTTCCTGGATGCCCGCTCAATGAAGTATGTCTGTCTGTTCGACATCGACGGAACTCTCCTTCGGACCGGGGGCGCGGGGCAACGGGCGATGGAACGGGCGCTGACCGATGTCTTCGAGATCGCTCACCCAAAGGAAGACATCCCGGCGGCGGGTCGGACCGATCGAGCGATCACTGCGGACCTGTTTGCTCATCATGAACTCGACCCGACGCAGCCGCAATGGGAGCGGTTTCAGACCGTGTATTTCGGGCACTTGCAGTCGACTCTCCAGGAGTTGGAAGGGACGGTTCTGCCGGGAATCGAGACCCTGCTAAACCGCTTGGCGACTCGCCGTGACGTGACTCTGGGGTTGCTCACCGGAAACTTCCGCGAGGCAGCGCGGATCAAGCTGGAGCATCACGCCATCGAACATCACTTCGCCTTTGGCGGGTACGGGGACACGCACCACGACCGGGATGATGTGGCTCGCGTGGCGTGGAGGGAGGCATGTCGCCACTTGGGGCGAGACATCTCTCCGCGTGCGGTCTGTGTGATCGGGGATACCCCGTCCGATGTGAAATGTGCGAGGGCCATTGGAGCCCGGGCCATCGCCGTCGCGACGGGGATGTTCACCGCCGAAGAGTTGACCCACACCCAGCCGGACGAACTGTATCACGACTTCTCCGACCCGGACCAGTTTCTGGGCCAACTCGATCGCGTGTTGCTCTCGCTCGCGGAATCGCACCCATGACCCCACTGCTTAGTCACGGTCTCTCGGCACTGGCGTCCTATGTGGCGGGATCGATTCCCTGTTCGCTGTTACTGGCACGATTCGCCAAGGGGATCGACCTGCGGGAACACGGCAGCAAGAACGTGGGAGCCACCAATGTCGCCCGCACGCTGGGTTGGCGTTGGGGCAGCCTGGCCCTCCTGCTCGATGCCCTCAAGGGCCTGTTACCGACCTGGCTCGTGCCACAGTTGCTGCTGATGGAAAGCGACGCACAGCCGCACCAGCGGGTGCTGTGCGGGCTGGCCGCTGTAATGGGTCACACCTGCCCGGTCTGGCTGAAGTTCAAGGGGGGCAAGGGAGTGGCCACCGGACTGGGAGTGGCTGCGATCCTCTCCCCGTGGGCGACGCTGATCGCGTTTGGCGTCTTCGCGTCGGTCTTCGGAGCCCGGCGCATCGTGTCGCTGGCCTCGATTCTGGCGGCGGTGGCGTTTGCCGTTTCAGTTCTCGCACTGAATTGGCCAGAACCATTCTCGGCGCGGATGTGGAGCCTGTCGGGATTCGCGATTGCGGTGCCGGCTCTGATTGTGCTGCGGCATGCGAGCAACATCGGCCGCCTGTGGCGCGGGGAAGAGCAGCCGCTGGAGGTTCAATCGCCAGCGGGGAAATGAAAAACCCCGACTGGTTCAACCAATCGGGGTCTGTGGCTCAAGTCTGGTTGTCTGCGGGAGAATTAGAACTCGCCGACGACTCCGCCATCGGAGATGCCGATCAGGCGTTCGAGTGTGCTGTTCACCGTCGCATCGAGATTGAAGTCAATGTTTTCGCTGATGAACTTGACGGCCCCATCCCCCAGCAAGGCATGACAGCCCCCCGTGTGAACACTGCTCATGCTCTGGCGGTTGGGGATGACTCCGCCCGCGATGAATTGCTGGTTGATACTCGCGACGGGAGCCGCGAAGGCGTAGACCAATCCCGCATCTCCGCTGGTCTGAGTGACCGCGTCGTTCCCACCGGTGTTGTCACGAATACCGAACATGACACCCGAATAAATCGGGGTCAGCCGGGTCTGCCAAGCACGTTCGGACACCACGATGAGATTGCTGGAACCGTCGGTCATGTCACGGAATCCAATCCGACTGTTGCGGAAGAACGCCCCGTTGGCACCGGTCGAGGCATCGTTCTGATTCGTCCCGCGATTACGGTACACGCCGATGGCGGAGTTGTTCATGGCCACGTAGCTATTGACGGGCAGTTGACGCTCGGTGCCCGCTGAATCTTGAATCGCACGAGCATTCGCTGCGGGCTGAGAGGCATCATTCAACGGTGGAGCGGGATTCGAGGGGCAGGCAAAGCCCGACAACGGGGTCTGCATGGCGGTCAAATTGTTCGCCAAGTTGGTCGAGAGGGGAACGTCACCGACTCGCAGCAGATTGAAGAGCGGAGCCTGGTCGATGTAGGGGAGAATCGCGGAAGTCCACGCGTAGTGTCCCCGATTCGCGGCGACGCCCTGGTCGATGTACCCGGCGGGGAAGGTGTTGAACACATCATGGTAGTTATGCAGAGCGAGCCCGATCTGCTTGAGGTTATTCTTGCACTGCGAACGGCGGGCCGCTTCACGCGCCTGTTGCACGGCGGGCAGCAGCAGGGCGATCAACACCGCAATAATCGCGATGACGACCAACAACTCGATCAATGTAAATCCGCGACGACGACTCAACAACATGGAATACTCCGGAGGACACACCAACGGCTCGCGCCGAACCCATCGAAACAACGTTATGCCAACAAAGGGCAGTTGTTTCTCGCACACTGTTCAGCCCACGGAACATTACCGCTCAATTCTTGGAAAACATAGCAGAAATTTTTCATTTCTTAACAATGCAGTCGAGAGACTCGCGTCAACCGGGTCATACCACGAAACAGTCTACCATCCATACAAGTACACGCTGATGTGTGTCG
Source organism: Planctomycetota bacterium (assembly GCA_031431195.1). GTDB lineage: Bacteria > Planctomycetota > Planctomycetia > Planctomycetales > Planctomycetaceae > TH-plancto1. The sequence goes on from JANPCU010000211.1 coordinate 32,562, forward strand.
TGACGATTCTCGCCTTTACACGGCCCCGCCTGTGTCGTGCGACGGATGTCCTCGTCCGTCCGTGAAAAAAGCCTCGCAGAGCGACGGACGAGGAAGTCCGTCGTACGTCTCCATCCGCCCCGCGTGAGGTATAACACACAGCGGCGGCTTTTGGGTCTACCTCCCCAGCTGGACGGGCATCATGCGTTTCACCACCAGTAAATCGGCACCCAATCGCGGATCAAAGCTCCGTTCGCCGATGAAACCCATCGATTGTCCCACTAAGCGGTCCAGCTGAATGGTCCGGTCGACCTCCAATACGGCGAGTAGTCGTCCGTCAGGTGCCACAATGCCATACCGCCCGTTGGTGAGTCGCTGCACAATCCCCGCTCCGTTCAACTGCGGTGTCACGGAAGCAGGTTGCGAGGGAGTTCGAGGCTTGGGCGAGTTCGATGAGGATTCCATCAGCGTCGACCCCGCAGAAACCTCTTGCACGAGTGTCGGCAAGGCCGTCGGGCTGCCGAGATCGACGTTCATCACCAGATCCGCTGGAGTCAATTGGTTCTGTGCCGACAATTGCTGATCGCGCTGTGTCGTCTCGGAGGACAATTGGGCGAAGCTGCGATACTCCGCGTGCAGCTTCCGCCGGGTCTCCAATGCGGCGATCCGTTGCTGAATCGAATTAGCCATCAGCGGATTGGAAGCGGCCAGTCCCTCATAAGACCGGACCAGTTCCTCGATGTCCCATTGCGAGGGATCGAGCTCGATCATCTCGGTGTAGTGACGATCAATCTCCCGTAAGGCGGCGCGGGCATCATGGGCGTCTGGGGCTGCTGCTGCCTCTGTTCGAGAGGGTTCGCGTGTCGTGGGCTCTAGTGCCAGGGGCTGCGTCTCTGGGGTCGCCTGTTCCCTGTCCGGCTCACTCAGGGGCTCCGGCTCGGCCACCTGGGCCAGCGGATTCCGGTAGGGATCGCTCAGGGCTTCCTGGCGTAACGACTCATTGCGCGGGACCACAAAGTCTCCCTTGACCCAGCGAAATTCGCGGGCCGGAGGGGCAATCTTATAAACGCGAGTCGAGCCGGTCGTGTTCTGGAACACGTCCTCGGCCAGAATCTGAACCGTGTCGCCCGTATGCAGCACGCGCTGCCGCTTGGAGTGATCCGTCGTCAGTTCACTGCCCACCCAGACGGGTGTTCCATCCACATCGCCTTCCGGCAATGTCACCGTCCCCATGCCGGGAGCATCCACTTGGACATGCTCGGCAGTGATCCAGCTGAAGCTACCCGCGGGCGGGCTGACCATATACCAGCCGCCGGGATCGTGGCGGTGAACGGTGAGTACCGCCCCTTTTTCCATGCGGGAGGTGGCGTAGAAGTCCTTCCCTTGCCCACAGCGGACGGTGACGTTGTCCGCGCGGACGGTGGCCTCATAGGGGAACTTCCGCGTCTCCGCTTGAATAGCAGTGACGATGATGAACCCAAATGCCAAGACTACAGCCAGACGCTGCATGGTCGCCTCCGGAGTGGGGAGTGTGAGGGTGGAGGAGTGATTATGGGGTGAGCGACAGGCCGGAGCGGTCCATCACACGAGCGGGATTCCGCTCTCCAAAGGTGAGGAGACGAGTGATATCTCAATCGCGATTTTGACTCAAGATCGATCTCTCGGTGGCCGACTGCACGGAGTGCGGGACGCACTTTGCGCACATATCCGGATGAAATAGACTTCGCGCGTAAAGAAATGAGGCATTTCGTAGGACGGACATCCTTGTCCGTCCGTGTGAAAAAAACTCGGGGAGCGACGGACGAGGACGTCCGTCGTACGCTTCGATCTGGCCGTGCGTGAAGTAGAGAACCTGATCTGTGGTGGTTCTTGGGGGCACCAGTGGAACAGTCTTGATGGTCAGCACTTACCGACGGAACAGGAGGCCAGGGATGGCTTTTCAGCGGGCGGGGATTGATGCGGGGATGCAGGCGCGGTTGCGGGAGATGCCGCTCAAATTCGCGAAACGCTTTATGGCTCGGGCGGGTGTTCGGCGTGGGGAACGAAGTTTCGGGAGATCGAGGCTTCGGGGATGTCGGTGGGTCTGGAGCTGGCGCGGCTGGTGATGGAGCAGGTGGTGGCGACTCAGGCGGAGCGGGTGCCGGACTCGGCGTGGGTGGTCGAGGGAGACGAAGTCCAGGCGGCGGGACGAGAGATGACGCCACTCGAAACGGAGGCGGGGCCGATTGCGTGGGGCGGGGTGGCCCAGACGTGGCTTTGAACGTCTGGGTGACGTAGGCGCAAGAGGGATTGAAAGGCGAGATTCTCCTCCGTATCCTCTTGTTGCTCCACAACCCAGACACTCAAAGCAGTGTCTGGGGCACCCTGCCAGTGCGTGTGCTGGCGAGTCTACTCCGGTGCTACCCCTGGCTCAAGACGTCGCCAACGCCCGCCGAAAGAGTACGGCCACAGCAACTCAAACCGAGGCATGTTCGACGCGGGATTCGGCCCCCTCGTGCCATCCAGACGCAGCTCGATCTGGGCCTGGCACATCGCACACTGAATGGTTTCTGTGGGCCAGCTGCGAGACAGAGTCACAAAGTCTCGGTGCTTGTCTCGACAAACCGGACATCTCGGCAGCAGCAGTGGAAAAAGGTGAAATCGGCGATACAGCCATGATGACCCCAGCAGATACAAAAACGTCCCCGTTGTGATCTCAATCGTGAAGGAGATTCTTGGATTTCCGACCGGGACAAGTGGCTTCGTCAGCCCAATTGCGGTCGTCATAAAGGCGATCGCGATCAGCAGATCAATCAGTGAGAATCTCATGGGACACCTTGTCTCCAGCAATCGGACTCGACATGAGGCCCATTCCGCTGAGGCAATTCTGGGGGCACCTCTATCGACGGGGCCCCTGAGTCGTGACTGGTTCTTGAATCATCATCTTATCAGAAGTCGTGTTAATGAGCCGTTCCGAACCGGGGAGATTGGGGCTGAGGAGCAAACCTGCTACGGTACTCTTTGGCGACATTGGGCGTCCTCCTTCATTCTCCTCTGACACACTCATTGACATGCACCAGCCCATTCCTCTTGGCCTCGCCCCGTCCTTCGGTTTTGGAGACCGCATCGGTCTCGCCACGCCCGGACATGTCGCAGCCATGCAGCGGGCGGGGGGCGGGATCTTGCCGATCTTTCCACAGCAGTCGATTCGTGAGATGGCCCGCACTCAGCGGACACCGAAGCAGGTCATGGATGAGGCACTCGCCGGAGCCGCAGCTGCGGGCTGGACCGGAGTGACTGGGGCGGATGCGGATCACTTGAAGACGCCGGAAGATATCAACGTCACGGCAGCTGTCGGGTTCACGTTCTTTACGATCGATCCCTCGGGTGATGTCGACCAGCATGCGGACAACTATGACGAGGCGATGCTGAGTAACCAGTTCTCCACAGTTCAAAGCGAAACCCCGTGGATCGAGGCGTATCGCGGCAAGAGTGTGGCTCTGACCACGGGATCAAAGATTGAGTTCACAGAGTCTGTACTCCACCGGGCGGCAGTGAAGTACGGGCGGGCGATCAACACAGCTGTCAGGCTGGCCGACCATATCCGACAGACGTGCGAGGGACTCGGCCAAGGTTATGAGATCGAACTGAGCGTCGACGAGACTGAACAGCCGACGACATTGGCCGAGCACTTCCTGATTGCGGACCAGTGTCTGCAACGGGGGATGAAGCTGGTCAGCCTGGCCCCGCGATACATCGGCGACTTTGAAAAGGGAGTCGACTACAAGGGCGATCTCACCGCCCTGCGTCTCTCTCTGGCCGATCATGCGGCGATTGCGAACCTGCTGGGGCCGTACAAACTCAGCCTGCATTCGGGCTCGGACAAGCTGTCGATCTATACGGACTTTGCGAGAGCGACGCAGGGGCGGTTCCATGTGAAGACGGCGGGGACCAGTTACCTGGAAGCCCTGCGCGTGGTGGCTCGGCACGAACCCGATCTGTTCCGACGACTGGTGACGTTTGCCCGCGAGCGGTACGACACCGACAAGGCGACCTACCACGTATCGGCCACCCTCGCCTCGGCCCCCGCAGCGGACCAGGTGAGTGACATCCGCGATTTGGAGCGGCACTATCTGGAACTGTGGAGCGATGTCCCGACCGGGAAGGGCTTCACCGCACCCGGCCGCCAGATCCTGCATTGTACGTTCGGGTCGACCCTGACTCACCCCGAGTATGGCCCACTGGTGAAGTCGGTAGTCGCCTCGCACCCCGAGACGTATCGCGAAGTGCTGGCCGATCACTTCGCCCGGCACCTCGAAGCGCTCACCGCCGGGATGTGATTGAGTGACCAAGTCCGTTTTTCGGTGGGAACTTCCCCACATTTTGCGGGGAAGTCCACTTCCATTGAGTCTGCTCTGTACGCCAGTCGCGGCTCGGAGTCGGCCAAGCTGCGACCTCGACGAGTAGCGTCTCCCACTGGGCCGAAGCACTTTCAGCTTCGTCAATCGCCCGTGCCCCCGCGCCACATTTGACGAGGCCAGACTCCGCCCCTCGCTGGCCTAGCCCGTGTGTGCATCACAAAAGTCGGTACTCCTAAACCAGAGGCACCGTCCTGACAAAACTCACGACAACCGCAGGTGATACCTTGAACGCGACCGACCGGCAGAATGAAAACGCAGAGTACGCTGGGGCGCAGAATTCGGAGGGAGTGCTTCTTCTCTCTGCGTCCTCCGCGCCCTCTGCGTTTCACACCACCGAGACGCTGGAGGGGGGCTGCTCATTCGCGGTAGCCGGGGACTGTGGTGAATCTCGGACGACTTTTTAAGGCACACTCCTCGGTCGTGGATTTTCGAGATCTGCCTACTTTTTTGATGCGCACACGGCCCAGCCCAGCCCCCTCATCCGAGGTCTCCTCAGTCACCGTCGATTCTCTTTAATCTGTGAAAATCTGCGCAATCTGTGGGCATACTCCCCGCTCGAAAAAGGCTCGACTGAAGGGGAATTGGCTCCACAGATTTCACCGATGGGCACCGATTGAAGCACTCCCGAATCGCACGGTTTGCGGTTGCGGTGAGCGCAGTGGACCCACAATACGGCATTCACCGGGTCACTCACTCCCAGCTGACCAGTATTCGCTCGTTCCATCAGGCCAGGGTTGGGGAGAGCACTGAAACGGCGAAAATTCCGAATAGGAGCCATTCCAGGAATTGATCACTCATCACCGACTCGCATTCACTGGCGAATGGCAGGGGATGGAGGTGCTGCGGTTGGACACATCGGAGGACCATCATTTTCTACGGTCGAACTGACGATGCCTGAACTCCAAAAATCGGGCCTAGCAGCCACAGTGTTATCAGCGACACAAACACGATCCCGACCAGATCGAGGAACAGTCCGTACTTCATCATCGAACGCACCGGCACGCGACCGGTCCCGATCACGATGGCATTCGGCGGTGTCCCGACCGGCATCATAAACCCGCAGCTGGCTGAGATCGTCGCGGGGATCAGTAGCAGCCTTGGGTCGATCTTCAGCGCGACAGCGGTCGCTCCCAGGACTGGCAGCACCGTATTAGCGGTGGCGACATTTGAGGTGAACTCCGTCATCACGGTCAACAACGCACACGTGCCGAGGACCAACAGCCAGACCGGGGCTCCCTGCATTTGTTGCGCGAACAGCTGCCCGATCCATTCGGAGAGCTTCGTCTCCTTGAAGGCATCGGCCATCGCGAATCCGCCGCCAAACAGCAGCAGGATGCCCCACGGGATCTTCTTCTCGGCTTGATCCCAATTGATGAGTCGCGGGACGGAGCCATCGGGCTGGCGATCCCCCGGAAGCAGGAACGCCACCAACGCCATCGTAATGGCCACGGTCGATTCGTTCATCAGCTTCGAAATGTCTTGAGCCGCGACACCACAGCGGAGCAGTATGGCCTCGAACATCTGTGGCCAGCTGGGAATCGTGGCGAACCCGAGTTCAAAGGGCTGATCGAGCACCCACAATGTCGCCGTGAGCAGGAAGACAACCAGGATGTTCCGCTCGCCAGATCGCATCGGACCGAGTTCCTTCAGACGGTCACGAAAGAACTCGCGACCGATCCTCTCAATCCCCGGCAAGACCGGTAGCCGCCACGTCATCGCGAACCCGACAGCTGCCAGCATCATGAGGCTCAACGGAACGCACAGCAGCATCCAGTGGGCCGAGGAGATCGGCGCGTAACCCTGCGGCACGAACTCCGCCTCCCAATAGCGACGCAAGACCGGGTTCGTCGGCGTGCCGACCATCGTCGCAAATCCACCGCAGCTGGCGGCGTACGCGATGCCGAGCAGGACCGCGATGGACAACGGCTTCAGCCCCTCATCGACCTCGCTGCGCGTGGCCTCGCCCGTCGCAGCCAGAGACTCCGCGAGTGTGTCCAACAGTGCCAGCGCGATCGGTAGCATCAGCAGCGTCGTGGCGGTACTGCTGATCCACATCGAGATCAGCGCCGTCGCCAGCAGGAACCCAAACACGATCTGCCGCGGCTGACTCCCAATGCGGCTGATGATGTGCAGCGAGATCCGGCGATGCAGACCCTGTCTCTCGATCGCTAGGGCAATGATGAACCCGCCCAGATACAGAAACACGTTCGAGTCCGCATACGCCAGGCAGACCTTCTTCGCTCCCATAATCCCCAGCAACGGGTACAACGCCAGTGGAATCAAACTCACCGCTGGAATATTGTCCGGCAACGCGATCCACAGAATCGCCATCACCACCGACACCGCAGCTGTCCGCTGCGCGGTGACTTGCAGTCCATCGGGCGTCGGGAGCAACATCAGCACTGCGCCGATCAAGATCGCGGCGAGGGTAGCCCAAGTGGCTGCGGAAATCCGGTTCACAGGGGGCTTTCGGTTTGAGGGACTTGCAGGTAATCCTCTCCACGGGCATTCCAACATCTCCCAGGGATGACAGAAATGATCCGTTCGTGAAGTGTCTGACTCTTATACACAACTTCCCCGGTCTGGGCCAAAGCCACCCGGCAACGGCGGAGGCTTGCGTGCAACTCAATCGTAGACAGCAGTCGAAGTGATTGTCTCGCTTGTCATTCAAGAGTTGTGTACAACGACTGTTATCGATGTCGGTTTCTCCAGAATGGGGTTTACGCCATGAATCGCCTCCTGCTCATCACTCTGTCGATAATCTTCCTCACGATTGGCGGTGTTGATTCGCGGCTCCACGCTCAGCCGAAACCAGACGCGAAGTCGCCGATCAAATCGGATGAACAGGTCATCTTCTATCCCACGCGGGGTTGGCGCGTGGACGAAACCCCGAATGCCGATTGGGAGATCGACCTCCACGGGTGCATCTTCGAACCGGGCAAGCGTGCTGACGGACTGAAACTCCTGCGTGAACTGACCGACATCGACATCGAGAAACTCACCCCGGAAGAACTGAAGATCTTTGGGCAACGGGCTGAACTGTTTGCGGTCGATCATGAACGAGGCAAGGCCATTCCCGTGTGGATTGGTGATCGAGTGGTCACGTTGTCCGAATCGGAAGCGAACGGACACTTTTATGGTCGCATCAGACTCCCGGACGCCGAAGTCAACGCAGCGTCGGGCGGCAAGTTTTCCGAGCTGACCGTGACCGCGATCCTTCGGCCCGACGATTCTCGCACCATGATGGGCACGGTGCATCTCGTACCGCGATCGCCAGTGGTTCACATCGTTTCGGACATTGATGACACCATCAAGATTTCCCAGGTCCGCGACAAGTCGGAGCTGTTGTGGAACACATTCTGCCGTCCCTTCCGTCCGGCTCCCGGTATGGCGGAACTCTATCGTGGCTGGGCCGCAGACGATGGGCGATTTCATTACATGTCCGCCAGTCCGTGGCAGCTGTATACGCCGCTGGCAGCCTTTATCAGTGAGCATAAATTCCCGGCGGGATCGTTTCAGATGAAGCATTTTCGGCTGCAGGATCGTACGGTGCTCAATCTGTTTGGTTCTCAGGAAGAGTACAAACGGAGCGTGATTGAGCCACTGCTCAAACAATTCCCCCAAGATCGATTCGTGCTGGTCGGCGATACGGGCGAACAAGACCCCAGCATCTACGCGGGACTGGCGCGGGACTACCCACAAGTGTCGCGAATCTTTATCCGCAACGTGACCCAACAATCGACCGATGCCTTCCGCGAGACGTTCCAGGGGCTACCCGCCGACCGCTGGCAGATCTTCCTCGATCCCTCGGAGATCAAGGTGTTGCTAAAGGATCTGCGGTAAGGCTCTCCAGCGACTGGTCGAGGGCATTACCCCGGCGTGATGAAACGGGGTATTCATGACGGGCAAGTTTGTGAACGCAAGGGCTCAGTCTGGCTTGGCCAGCTGGCCTCCGACTTCCGATCAGGCGAGCTGGGCGGCGTCAGCCGCCGGACTGCGGGGCGAGCGGAAGGTCCGGAGGCTGATGCCATCCGGCTCGCCTGATCGGTTCGCGGGGGGCGCAACAGCCCCCGCGACTCATCCCCTCCCACTTCCCCTCCTCCTCAGAAACAACACCCATGCGACCGAACCCTATCTTCTGGACATTCCTATTCTTGGCCCTCTCCTCGGGGCTGGCTCATGCGGAGCACCAGGGGAAGCTGCAGATCCTTCTGCTCGGCGATAGCACGACCGAAGAGAGCGTGCCACGCCGTCACAATCCAGCGGGGCCACATTTTGAGGATGTCATTCGATTGCTGCTGGCTGCCGAGAAGGATCTCCCTCCCGCGCATGTCATCAACCAGGGACTCTCCGGAGACACGATTCACGGTTTACTCACCAGCCGCTACGACAAGTCGGTTCCTCAGCTGCCGGGGGTCGACTACGTCTTCATTCGTTATGGACTCAACGATCTCCGAAAGCGAGAGAACTTTGTTCAGAACTTCCCCAAGGACTATCGCGAACTGATCGCGAGGCTAAGACGGGATTGCCCCCAGGCGACGATCTTTCCGATGACGGTGATTCCGTACCTCACCGTGGAACAGAGCACGCAAATCAATGACCATGTGAAGGCCGTCGCTGAAGAGGAGAAGCTGACGCTGTTCGACATTTTTCCGCGTTATGCCGCTGAACTGGAACAGGGTCCGAATATGCTCAATTACCGCCGTTTCCCGTTGGACAAGATTCCTGAGAAGGACCGCGAGTGGGTCAAGCCGTACGTCCAGGCGGAGACGGTCGAAGTGATGGACAACACGCTCGATGCCCACTTCGGCGACCTGCCCGGGTGGTTCGGAGACCGCCACCCGAACTCAGCGGGCTATCACGTGATTGCCGATGAGACGGTGAAATTTCTGGTCAAACAGATTCGGGATGGTCAGCAGGTGAAGTCGGATTTTTAGCGGCGAAGGGGTGCGTCCGTGAGAAAAATCGCCAGTGGTGGAAGGGCACCACGGGGGTGGCAGCGCGTTTCGATTCGGTCACTTTGCGGATTCGACCGATTGAGATCAGGCACGGAGGAATCCCGATCATCTGCGGCTGATGGAAAGCTTTTCGGCCCCCAGATCGCCTTTCCCCGGTGGACTCCTCCCCGCCAGAGTCCACTTCGTACACCATGCGCCGCGACAGGCCTGCTCCGTGCCTCCGTGCCTTGTCTGTACCCAAAACCTTCTTCCGTGGTTTCCATGTGTTCAGCGCCTTCGCGGGCTGGCCAGCCTGTGAAGGCGCGGTCGGCGGCGGATCGATTGTGCCTGGGTCTCGCGGGGGTCAACCTTGCGAAGGCCGTCACGGAGCCGGATCGTCGTCGATCTTTGGATTC
>JANPCU010000212.1:0-22414 GCA_031431195.1 Planctomycetota bacterium
CCACTGATCAGCCACAACACCTCCATCCGCAACTGCACTCGCGGATGCGGATGCTCGAACCGCTCCCGCCGCAACTGCTGCCGCTCAGACTCTGTAAACACCAGTCGAGCCATCCTTGACTCCTGCGTCACGCTGTTCGATATCTCATCTGCCAAGCAATGCGAATCTTCGCCCATCACAGCGATTCTGCCAAGACCTCATTCCCAGCCGCGCGAAGTATCGGATGGTAGATGTCTCCTGGGAGCATGCGGCATAACCGAAATCCTGTTTACCGTCGCCGAAGCTCCTGCAGGGGGGCTGTTGGAGTCTGCAGTGGTTTACTCCATCGTCACTGAGGACGATACGCTCGACGAGTTGCGGCAGAACGTTCGAGAAGCCGTCGAGTGCCACTTTGAGAGGGGGCATACTGTGATTCCCCTCAGACTGGCTCTCTCTCCGCTCCGGCCTTGGGACCAGTCAGCCAGCCTTTGCGATAGAAGAAAATCATCAACACCCCGGCTGTCCCCGCCATCAGCGCGAGCGAGAACAAGTACCCATACGGCCAACCCAGTTCCGGCATGTTCCACGCCGAAGCTTGTGTGTCAAAGTTCATTCCGTACACCCCGGCGATGAAGCTTAGCGGGATGAAGATGCTCGACATGATTGTCAGCACGCGCATGATCTCGTTCGTGCGGTGACCGACCATGGTCAGGACGAGATCGCGCAGGTCGGCACACATCTCCCGCTGAGTTTCCAGCACGTCGATGATCTGCACGGAGTGGTCGTAGCAGTCGCGCAAGAAGACCTTCGTCTCTGGAGCGATCAGGTCCGACTCGTGCCGCTGCAAAGCATTGAGCGCATCTCGATGCGGCCACGCCGCGCGGCGCAGCTGAAGCAATTCCCGGCGGATGGCATGCAAGCGATCCAGGACAACCGGTGACTTACCGTCCGCGCTGCGATCGAGCACATCCAGATCCTCGCCGTACTTTTCCAGCACGGGGAAATAGCTGTCGATGACGGCATCGATCAGGGAGTAGGTCAAGTAGTCGGGCCCGCTGCGGCGGATGCGGCCCTGGTTAATACGCAGGCGTTGGCGGACCGGATCGAGGCAGTCCCCACCGGGCAGTTCCTGGACCGTGACAACGAAGTCCTGGCCCAGAAACAAGCTGACTTGCTCTGTGGACAGGCGGTCAGCGGCATCGGCCATCCGCACGACGATGAACAAGTGGTCGCCGTACTCGTCGACTTTGGCCCGCTGGTGGACATGCACGGCATCTTCCAGCGCGAGCGGGTGCAGGCCGAATACCTCGCCCACGGTTTGCAACCAGCGAGGATCGCTGATGCCGTCGATATTGACCCACAGGATCGAGCCTGGTTGACGCAGCGCGGCGACTTCATGCGGTGACTTGAGATCCCGCTCCTGCAGCTCCGTCGGCGAGTACCGCATCGCGGTCACGCGCACCGGCGAGACGGACTGATCGACGGGGGGCGGAGTCACAGCACCCGGGGCATGCACCTCCGGGCGACGGAACAGCTTCTTGCGCTTCGGGGGGTTGTGTTTGTGGCTGTTCAACCGATGTAGTCCTCTAACGGGTGGCAGCCGCGATACCGGCCCGACTGCTCGGCCTGATAGATCAAATCGTTGTCGACATCGATCGCCGTCAAGGCCCCGCCGTCGCCATAGACACAGGTGTCGATGCAGACCCAGCCCGGCAAGATCAGTGGCAATCCCGACTCTTGAGCCGAGTGACCGCAGATCACTCGCTTGCCCGAGTAGTGTGGCACACAATGGCGACCGATGCGGCTCCAGCGCAGCCAGTGCTTATCCTGCATCTCCAGCGGGTACTCGCCCCGGATCGAAGCATGCGAGAAAATGGTGGTGTCGGTCTCGATATAAGGCTGTCCGTTACGCATGAAGTCGAGGTGCTCGTCCGGGATGCCGGAGAAACTTCCTCCGTAGGAGTGCAGCATCTCCCGCCCCCCGTAACGCGGCCACGCATCGGCCCACTCGCCCCCATAGAGGGCGTCGAGCATCATTTCTTCATGGTTGCCCATGATGTGCCGAAACTGGCAGCGGCTCTTTAACTCCAGCAGCAGATTGATACAGCGCTTCGAATCGGGACCGCGATCGATCACATCACCCAGGGCGACGACCGTGTCCTCGGGGGTCAGATGCAGTTCGCGCAGCAGCACCTCAAGTGCCGTATCGCACCCGTGGATATCGCCGATCGCCAGCGTTCGCCCCGTGTTCAATTGAACTCGCTCCAATGCTTGTTCCGTCATGACGATACTTCACGCGGGGGAAATTGAGGACGTACGACGGACGTCCTCGTCCGTCGCTCCCCGAAGCTTTCCACACGGACGGACGAGGACGTCCGTCCTACGAAATGTCCCATTACCACGCGCTCCAGGTATAAGTGGGGCGGCATGCACCCCGCCAGTCTGTGTCTTAATCATGGCAGAGACATCACGGAATGGCGAATCACCAGCAGGTATACACCGACTTCCCGACTTCCGGTGTGAGTATGCAGGATGAACGGTGCCAGGCTTGGATGTCCTCAGGCACGACTCGAGAACCGGGCGGCGGGAGGGCGAGGCCCGTGCTATCAACACGATGGAACGTAGGCGATATCGCTCCGCGACTCGCATTTCGTATGGGGGATCGCAGAGTACGATGGATCGGGCACTTCGCAGGGAGTTTGTCCGATGCGACGGATGCTGTCTGGGATTCACGAGGAGTGCTTGGCTGGCGGAGCAATCTCAGTCGCGGAGCGACATGAGCGACGTAGGCGATGTCGCTCCGCGACTCGCATTCCGCCTGCCGAGGCACTCACGCACACGCTACCCGAAAGGGCGTCGAGCCGGAGCAATCTCAGTCGCGGAGCGACATGAGCGACTATCGGCGGACGCGGCGCTGGCAGCGGGCACATAAAAACGTGCCCCACGGGGAGGACCTCACGCGACATACCCGCTGGGAGATGCGAGCTAGGAGTTTGAATCAGACAGTCGCTCTCCCCAGGCATCGTGTTTATCATCCCTTCACCGGCTGCGGTGCAGACACTCCTGTTTTCCTCATCATTCCCCGGTGTCGGTGATCGACATCTTTGATTCCCAATGGTGTTTCCATGCCGCAGTACCAAGGTCTGATCGGGATTGTCACGCTGCTGGCGATTGCAGTCCTGCTCTCCGAGAATCGCCGTCGGATCGTGTGGCGACCGGTCCTGTTCGGGTTGGGGCTGCAGGTGTTGTTTGCGGCGCTGATTCTCCGGACGACATGGGGGAAGCCGTTCTTTGACGCCTGCGGCGACGCCATTAACACCCTGCTTGGATTCTGCGACCGCGGGACCGATTTCGTCTTCAAGCATCTCAGTCAACTGAGTGACCGCGACAAACATCTCGAAGGCCCGCTGGTCAATCTGGCGTTTCGGGTCTTGCCATCGATCATCTTCTTTTCGGCAATCATGGCGGTGCTGTACCACCTGGGAGTGATGCAGTTCATGGTGCGGATCATGGCGTGGGTGATGGTTAAGACGATGGGGACGAGCGGGGCCGAGTCATTCAGCGTGGCCGCCAATATCTTCGTCGGTCAGACCGAAGCCCCACTTCTCGTGAGGCCGTTTCTGGCCCAGATGACGCGCAGCGAGATCATGACGATCATGCTGGCCGGGTTCGCGACGATCGCGGGGGGAGTGCTGGCGTTATATGTCGGCATGCTGACGCCGCTGATTCCCGACATCGCGGGCCATTTGATCGCGTCGTCCGTGATGGGGGCTCCCGCGTCGATTCTATTCGCCAAGATTCTGGTGCCAGAGACTGAGACACCTCAGACGCTGGGCGATTTGCAGGTTCCGCTCCCTCGCCATACGACGAACATCATCGAGGCCTTCGGTGACGGCGCGAACGAAGGGCTCAAGCTCACCCTCAGCGTGTGTGCCATGCTGATCGCGTTCATCGCCGCGATGGAGATGGTGAACGCTCTGCTCGGTTGGGGGCCGATGATTCCTGGTCTGGGAGTGAAGGTGCCCGCGACCTCGATGCAGGAGATTTTCGGCTGGGCCTTCCGACCGCTCGCTTGGACCCTGGGGGCCAACTGGCAAGAGTCGCGAGTGGTCGGCACGCTACTCGGGGAGAAGCTCGTGCTGACAGAGTTGATCGCCTACACCGACCTCTCAAAACCGGAGACGATGGCCCAGCTCAGCCCCCGCACGGCCCGCATCGCCGCTTACGCCCTGTGCGGGTTCGCCAACTTCGCCTCGGTCGGGATCCAAGTCGGCGGCATCGGCGCGATGGCCCCCGAACGCAAGGCCGAGATCTCTCAGCTGGCACTGAAGGCCATGATCGGCGGCGCGCTGGCCTCGGCCATGACCGGGGCGATCGCGGGGTTGATGATCTGAGGACGCAGTGAGCGCGTCGCAGCGTGGCCCACGGCGGGTAAAACCGGTCGCGAAAGACGCCTCCGTCGAGACCAACGCCGTCTCAATCAGCGCTGTCAACACCGGCTTCGCAGCTGACTTGGCGGCTGAATTCTTGCCCGCAACTGCCAAGGGGTGGATGGATGAGCAGCCAGTCACCGTGGAAATCCTGAACTTTATCCGCAGGGCGGGGCGGACATCATTCTCAGGTATTCCCTGGAAGGATACATAATCGGTGGCTGGGGAATGGCGGATGACCGGAAAGGAAGACGGAGTCGACGGAAGTCTGGCCAGGCCCAGCTGGAAAGCGGAATTACCACATCTGATAGCCCCGATGCGACTCGCGGTGCCCCCTGAGCGTCGCCTCTTTTCTTGGCAGCATGCTTAACCCGCAAGCACGACGCCCTCTGATTGTCGAGGAAATCGCGATTGCTCTGTATGGCCCGAGATTTGCCAAGTAGACTGCGGACAGATTCTGCCCGTAAATCGTCATGGTCTCTGCAATGTCGACTTTCAGTTCCACTCAAAGCCAAAGTCAAGGAGCGAGCCATGTGCCGACCAATCCTGCCAAGGCATTTGATGAGTACCTCGACGGAGAGGTCTCCCGACACCCGTTGCTGGCCAATCGGCTGCACGAGTTCACCTTCCAGAGGCTGGCCGAACGGCAACTCGCCGCCGAGGTCCGGCTCCGGGAAAAGGGGATCACTTTCGCCGTCTACGGCCACACGGATGGGACTGAAAAGGTCTGGCCATTCGACGTGGTCCCCCGACCCATGTCACATGCGGAATGGACTTGGATCGAAGCCGGACTGAAACAACGCATCCGCGCCCTGAATCTGTTTCTCGATGATATCTACGGCCCGCAGCACATCCTCAATGACGGTGTCGTCCCGCGCGAGTTGGTGATGACCGCGAAGACGTACCGGCCTCAGCTGCAAGGCTTCCGCCCCCCCAAGGGTGTCTGGACGCATGTGACGGGAACCGACTTGGTCCGCCACAACGATGGGAAGGTCTATGTCCTGGAAGACAATCTGCGCTGCCCATCGGGCGTGTCGTACGTCCTTGAAAACCGAGAGTTGATGAAGCGCGTTCTGCCCGAGGTCTTTCAGGGTGCCGCCATCGCTCCGGTCGAAGACTATGGCGAGCGGCTCCTCACAACGCTCCAGCAGACCGCCCCCGAGGGGGTCTCGAATCCGACAGCTGTGCTGCTCACCCCTGGGGTCTACAACTCGGCGTACTTCGAGCATTGCTTCCTGGCACAGCAGATGGGGATCGAACTCGTGAGCGGGTCGGACTTGGTCGTCAGTGACGGATACGTCTGCATGCTGACGACTCAGGGGCTACAGCGTGTCGATGTGATCTACCGGCGGATCGATGATGACTTCATCGATCCGAAATGTTTTCGGCCCGACTCCATGCTCGGGTTGCCGGGTCTGATGGATGTCTACAAGGCCGGGCGCGTCACGCTGGCGAATGCGCCAGGGACGGGAGTGGCCGATGACAAGGCCGTCTATGCGTGGGTGCCGGAGATCATTCAGTATTATCTGAAAGAGGAGATCATGATCCCGAATGTGCCTACGTACGTCTGCTCCGATCCGAAGCAGATGGAGTACGTGCTGGCCCACCTGCCGGAACTGGTCACCAAGCCGACCAATGAATCGGGAGGCTACGGGATTGTCATGGGACCGAGTGCCTCGAAAGCTGAGTTGGAAGACTGCCGTCAGAAGATTCTGGCCAACCCCCGGAACTTCATCTCGCAACCGTATCTGACACTATCGACGGTGCCGACCGTGGTGGGGGATTGCCTGTCCCCGCGGCATGTCGATCTCAGGCCGTTCATTCTGTATGGGGACGACATCTTCGTGCTGCCGGGAGGGCTGACTCGTGTGGCACTGCGGGAGGGTTCGATGATTGTCAACTCGTCGCAGGGTGGCGGCAGCAAAGACACGTGGGTTCTGATGAACCATTGACGTGCGAAAGTGAGTCGCCGGTGGGCTGGGGTGTCCATCGTCGGATGGTCAGAACGGGTGCTCGAACAAGTTGTGATGTCATGCTCAGTCGCGTCGCCGATGCTGTATTTTGGGTCAATCGCTACATCGAACGGGCCGAGAACGTCGCCCGTTTCGTGGATGTCAGCCAATCGCTGTCACTCGGTGGGGTTCCTCAGTGGGAAGCCTTGGTCTTCGCTAGTGGGGACGAGAAACTGTTCAAAGAGCTGTACGGCGAATGCACGGCGTCGAACGTCCTGCAGTTCTTACTGTTTGATGAAGAGAACTCGAACTCGATCCTGTCGTGCTTGATCAAGGCTCGGGAGAATGCCCGCACGATTCGCGAGGTGCTGAGCGTCTCTCTGTGGGAGTCGATCAATCACTTTTACCTTCGCATGCGGGAGTTCGCCAAGAATCCCGGACCGGTTCTGCAGAACCCGGCGACATTTCTGGAGCGGGTCAAACGCAGCAGCCACGAGATCATCGGGGTCAACGACGCCACGATGTCGCACGGAGAAGCCTGGAGCTTCGGGCGAATCGGTCGGCTGATCGAGCGGGCCGACAAGACCTCGCGCATCCTCGATGTCAAATATTTTATTCTACTGCCGAACGAAGCCCGCGTCGGTTCGGCACTTGATGTGTTGCAGTGGTCGGCACTGCTGGAATCGACCAGTGCCCTGCACATGTACCGCAAACGCTTTGGACGGATCGTGCCGCGTTCGGTGGCGGACTTCCTGATCCTCGATCCCCACTTTCCGCGCTCCATGCACTTTTGCGTGGCGTACACGCGGACCGCCCTCTACAAGATCACCGGCAGACAGCTCGGCCATCCGCTGGCTCCGTCCGAGAAGCTGTGCGAGGAGTTACATCAGCGGCTCCAGCGGCTGTCGATCCACGACATCATTCAGATGGGAATGCACGAGTTCATCGACAATTTCCAGGGGAGCTTGAACGCCCTCGGCGAAGCGATGCGGCACGACTTCTTCGAGACCCGCGAAATCGAAACGCTGCCATCCGAGCAGTAAGCGGACTCAACAATCGCCTTCCCCACGATAAATCACGAGACTCATTTCCATGGCAATTCGCGTCGCCCTTCGGCACTCCACCCATTATCGCTATGACCGTTCGATCAGTATGGGGCCGCAGGTCGTCCGTTTGCGGCCAGCTCCGCATTGCCGCACGCCAATCCTCAGCTACTCCATCAAGGTGACGCCCGAGAAGAACTTTCTGAACTGGCAGCAGGACCCCTTCGGCAACTTCCTCGCCCGCATTGTCATTCCCGAACAGACCAGTGAGTTCCGGGTTGAGATCGACCTGACGGCTGACCTGACCGTCATTAACCCCTTCGACTTCTTCGTTGAAGATAGCGCGGAGAACTTTCCTTTTGCTTACGAAGCAGCACTGAAGAAAGACCTGCAACCGTTCCTGGAGTGTGCCCCGACCGGCCCCCACTTCGAGGAGTTCCTGAAGTCGGTCGATACACATCCCCGCCGCACGATCTTCTTCCTCGTCGACCTGAATCAGCGACTCTGTCGGGAGATCAAATACTCCATCCGCATGGAGCCCGGAGTGCAGTCGCCCGATGAGACGCTTGAGAAACGAGGCGGGTCGTGCCGCGACTCGGCCTGGTTGCTGGTCCAGTTGCTGCGCCGGATCGGCTTGGCCGCGCGGTTCGTCTCGGGCTATCTGATTCAACTGACCGCCGACATTCCGTCGCTGGATGGTCCCAGTGGACCGGCTCAGGATTTCACCGATCTACATGCGTGGTGCGAGGTCTACTTGCCGGGTGCGGGCTGGGTCGGGCTCGACCCCACATCGGGGTTGTTTACCGGCGAAGGTCACATTCCGCTGGCCGCGACGCCCGATCCTTCGACGGCAGCTCCGATCTCTGGCCCGCTTGATGAATGCGAGACAACGTTTGAGTTTGAGATGTCGGTCACGCGGGTCCACGAAGATCCTCGCGTCACCTTGCCGTACACGGATGAGCAGTGGGCGGCCATCGAGAAGCTCGGGCAGGAGGTCGACCAGCGGCTCGTGGCCAATGATGTCCGCCTGACGATGGGGGGGGAGCCGACCTTCGTCTCCATCGACGACATGGAGGGAGCCCAATGGAACACCGCAGCGGTCGGGGTCGAGAAGCAAAAGCTCTCCGGCGAGCTATTGCATCGCCTGCGAAATCGCTTTGCACCCGGTGGGTTGCTGCACTACGGACAAGGGAAATGGTATCCCGGCGAACCGCTCCCACGCTGGGCCTATAGCTGCCTGTGGCGAGTGGATGGCGAACCGATCTGGACGAATCCGAAGCTCTTGGCCGATCCGTCGCAGGACGGGACTGCCACCGTCGAAGAGGCGGGTGAGTTCCTCGTCGACTTGGCGGATCGACTGGGCGTCGAGGGACGCTGGATGCGGCCCGCCTATGAGGATGTGTGGCACACTCTGGCGCAGGAGCGCCGCCTGCCTGTGAATGTCGACCCTCGCGAATATGACATCGACTCCGACGAGGACCGCAAACGGCTGGCTCGCATTCTGGAAACGGGCCTGAGTCGTCCGGTCGGGTACGCCCTTCCGCTGACCCGTGCGTGGTGGCAGGGGCGGGCGCAGTGGACCAGTGGGCCGTGGCCGTTTCGCTCGGAACGCCTGTTCCTGATTCCTGGCGATTCACCGATCGGATTGCGACTACCGCAGGACTCGCTGCCCGAAGGGACTACTGAGGCCAACACGATCTACGCCACCGATCCGCTGGCCGATCGGCACCCGCTCCCGGGCTATCATGAGATCCGGCGGCGAGCCCGATCTCGCTTGGCCGAGGAGGTGGCCGAGACCTCGATCAAGAGCCAGAGCCGCGAGGAGAATGACAAGGGAGCCAGGCTGGTCGTCATGAGCGAGAAGCGGGATGTTCGCACGCTCGAACAAGCCGTTGCCCCGCCCGCTCCACCGGCCCCACCGGGGATCATCAGCACCGCACTCTGCATCGAACCACGCGGCGGGCGGCTGCATATCTTCATGCCGCCGATGGCCACGCTGGAAGATTTTCTGGACCTGGTTGGTCTCGTGGAATCGATCGCCGAGGAACGACAACAGCCAGTCGTAATCGAGGGCTATCTCCCCCCGATCGACCACCGCTTGCAGATTCTGAAGGTCACTCCCGATCCCGGCGTCATCGAAGTCAACGTCCAACCGGCCCGCAATTGGCAGGAACTGACCGACATCACCATCGGACTGTACGACGATGCCCATCACACTCGCTTGGGCACCGAGAAGTTCCAGCTCGACGGCAAGCACACCGGCACGGGGGGCGGCAATCACATCGTCATGGGTGGTGCCACTCCACAGGACAGTCCGTTCCTGCGACGGCCCGATGTCCTGCGCAGCTTGATCTGCTACTGGAACAATCACCCGTCGCTGTCGTACCTCTTCTCGGGGCAGTTCATTGGTCCCACCAGCCAGGCACCGCGCGTGGATGAAGGCTGCCGCGACGCCATCTACGAACTCGAAATCGCCTGCGAACAGATTCCGGAGAAGCAGCTGGTCCCGCCGTGGCTCGTCGACCGCATCTTCCGCAATCTGATGGTCGACATGACGGGCAACACCCACCGGGCGGAAATCTGCATCGACAAGATGTACTCGCCCGACAG
This sequence comes from Planctomycetota bacterium, assembly GCA_031431195.1. Classification (GTDB taxonomy): domain Bacteria; phylum Planctomycetota; class Planctomycetia; order Planctomycetales; family Planctomycetaceae; genus TH-plancto1. The sequence goes on from JANPCU010000212.1 coordinate 10,015, forward strand.
CTCGACCGGGCGGCTCGGCCTCGTCGAGTTGCGAGGCTTTGAGATGCCTCCGCACGCGCGGATGAGTCTGACGCAGCAGCTGCTAGTGCGGTCTCTCATCGCCTGGTTCTGGGAGACCCCTTACCGCGAGCGACCGATCCGCTGGGGAACGGCGCTGCATGACCGGTTCATGCTGCCGACTCCGCTGAAGGCTGACCTGCAAGATGTGCTGCGCGATCTGCGCCAGGCGGGGATGCCGTTCGAGTGGGACTGGTTCGAGACCCACTGGAACTTCCGTTGTCCAGTCATCGGCACCGTGAGTTATGATGGGATGCAGATGGAGGTCCGCACCGCGATCGAACCGTGGTACGTACTGGGAGAGGAACCCGCCGGAGGGGCCACGGCCCGGTATGTCGACTCGTCGGTCGAGCGTGTGCAGATTCATCTGTCGGGGCTGACCTCGACTCGCTATGCCGTGACGTGCAACGGACGACCGGTCCCCTTTCATCCCACCGCTGTCGAGGGCGAGTTCGTCGCCGGCGTGCGTTACCGGGCGTGGCAACCGCCAAGCTGTTTACATCCCACGATCCCTGTTCATACGCCCCTGACATTCGATATTGTCGACTTGTGGCAGCAACGATCGATCGGCGGGTGCCGATTCCATGTGGATCATCCGGGGGGCCTTAACCCGGTGAGCTTCCCGGTGAATGCCCTGGAAGCGGAATGTCGCCGGGCGGCGAGATTCCTGAAGCATGGGCATACGGGCGGACGAGTGGCCGTGCGGGCTGAACCGCCCAACCGCGAGTCCCCGTTCACCCTCGATCTGCGTTTGGCCCCTGTCTGATGATTCCCGTTCGGCCTCGTTTCTGCGGAGTGATACACTTCGCGGAAGCGTCCCGAGCAACATGCGTTGACGAGCCTCCCGTTGATCACTTCCGCTTCTCCCCCTAAGCCACTCCTCTCCGTTCCGGAACAGGCCCCGCAGTCCGTCTTTAATGAGGCGTTCGATGCCACGGGGCAGCCGCGCCCGGCCTGGCAGAAGCTGATCGAAGGGGTGCAAAAAATACCGGTGGCCGACTTCGCCCACCGCACGACCCAGGCGAACCATCTGCTCGCCGATAATGGCGTTACCTTTAACGTCTTCCACGAAGGGGCCAAATCGCAGCGCCCCTGGCAGCTCGATCTGATCCCGTTCATTATCGATGCTCCTGAGTGGCAGAAGCTCGACGCCGGTTTGCGACAGCGAGCCCGGTTGATGAACTGGATCGTGAAGGATTGCTACGGATCGCAATCCCTAATTCGTGATGGTTCTTTGCCCCCCGAGGTCCTTTTTGCGAACCCCGGCTACTTGCGACCCTTTGACGGAATCCATCAAGAGGGGCCGTCGATTGTCGCCGCAGCTGCGGAGTTGGCTCGCGGTCGCGATGGCCAGTGGTACGTGATGGCCGATCGTTCTGATGCACCGGCGGGAGCGGCGTTCGCGTTGGAAAACCGCATCGTCGTCTCACGGACGATCCCGCCCGACCTCAATACCCAGCCCGTGCAGCGGCTCGCGCCGTTCTTTCTGCGCGTCCAAAACACACTGCAAAATCTCGGGAGCAAGCTGGCCGAAACCCCCCGCATCGTGCTGCTTTCTCCGGGGGCCAAGCATTCATATTATTTCGAGGATGTCTACCTCGCGCGGTATCTCGGGTACTCCCTGGTTGAAGGAGCCGACCTCGCGGTGCGCGACAATCGCGTCTACCTGAAGACCCTTGCCGGGCTGGTCCCGATCGATGTCATTGTGTCGCGGGGAATTGAACGCGGCATCGACCCTCTGGAACTGGGCGGGGGCGAGCCGCATGGGGTTCCGGGTCTGTTGCGAGTGCATCGTGGGGGCAAGGTCGTCATCGCGAATGTCCCCGGCAGCGGGTTGGTCGAGTCGCCGATCTTCATGTCGTTCCTGCCCACGCTCTGTCGCCGCTGCTTGAGCGAGGAGTTGCTCCTGCCGTCGATCGCCACGTGGTGGTGCGGCGATCCCGCACAGTGGAGTTACGTCCGCGAGCATTTCGAACAGCTGGTCATCAAGCCCGCCTTTCAGTCGAGCGGTAACGAGGAAATCCTGCCGCGATCCTTGTCCGCTGAAGCTCGCAAGCAACTGCTGGAGCGGATCGCCGCTCGGCCGCATCAGTACGTGGCTCAGGAACTCGTCGAACGCTCAGCCGCCCCGGTGTTCCACCAGGGTTCCGTCCGCGTGGGGCACGTGGCCCTGCGAACGTTTCTGGTCGCGGACGGTGCGGACTATTCGGTGATGCCGGGTGGATTGGCCCGCGTCGCTCTCAGCACCGATCCGATGGAACTTTCGATCTCCGCAGGCGTCAGCAGCAAAGATGTCTGGGTGCAGGCTGTCAGCCCCGTGGCTCCGGTCAGCTTACTCTCTGCGGAAGACGAACCAGTCCCGCTCCGCCGCACGAACGCCGTGTTCCCCAGCCGGGTCGCCGACGATCTGTTCTGGTTTGGCCAGTCGCTCGACCGCGCCGATTTCTTGAGCCGGCTGCTGCGAGCGGTGATTGAGCGCTTGACGGCGGAAGCCTCGACCGAGCTGCCCGAGTTGCCGAGCCTGATCCGGGCACTGGCCGATCAGGGGCAGATCGAGCCCGGCTTCGCGATTGAATCGATGTCAGTCCGGCTCCCTCATTTGCGAGAGGCTTTGCCCCGCATTGTGGCCAACGTCGATGAGCGGCATGGGCTGTCAGCTGCAGTCTCGGAGCTGTATCGATTGGCCTCACTGGAACGGCTCTGGATGTCTCCTGACACTTACCGCAAGGTTCGCGAGACCGCCGAGAGATACCGGTCCGCCTTCGTTCCGGGTCGAGCGAGTCTGGTTGACCTGCTCGATGCACTGAATCAGTTGATCCTCGACCTGGCCGCCGTGAGTGGGTTGATTCATGACGGGATGGTGCGCGGACCGGCCTGGCACGTGTTAGATATGGGTCGCCGGATCGAACGTTCCAAGCACACTTCGAATCTCGTCCGCAGCATGCTGGCACCACGTGGCAAACTCGAACGCGCCGAACAGCGTGCGCTGCTGGAGGTGATCGACTGCCGGATGACGTACCGCTCCCGCTACATGGAGAACGTGCAGCAGAACGCCGTGCTCGATTTGTGCCTGACCGATGAGACGTGCCCACGCTCGCTGGTTTCGCAGCTCATTTCGCTGGCCTTGCATGTCGATGCTCTCCCCAGTGATGGCAAATCGCCGTTGCGTTCGGAGGAGAAGCGGATTGCGATGGACGCCGTGAATTCGGTCCGCATGATCTCACCCGAACAGTTGCGAGACCCGAGCGCGACCGAGGTGCTGCGGATTCTCGCCCTGATGGAGCCGGACATGAAGCACCTAGCCGACGTGCTGACCAACAAGTATCTGCTGCACTCGGGGGCCCCCCGTCAGATCACTTCGGATCTGGAGTTGCCGCAATGAGATATCGCATCGTTCATAAGACCCAGTACACGACTGTCGAACCGATCTCCGTCGGCCACAACGAAGCGTGGTTGACACCTCGCGAGACTCCGAATCAGAGTTGTCTGTCGCATCAAATCGAGTTCACTCCCGAGCCGTCGATCGTGGTCACGCGCCAGGACCATTTCCAAAACACAACGACGCAATTCGCTTTCAACCAAGGGTACGACAAGCTGGTCGTGACCTCGATCAATGAGGTCGAGGTTCGCGCTCCGGAGCCCACAGCCCTCGTCGCTCCTCCCTGGGAGTCGGTCCGTGATGCGGTGCGAACTCACCAGACCGCCGAGGACTTCGCCGCGCTGGAGTTTACGTTCGACTCACCCCGATGCCGCATCGCGAGCGACTTTGCGCTGTATGCCCACTCCTCATTCCCGGTCGGAGCGTCGATCCGCGACGGGATCACCGATCTCATGCGGCGGTTCTTCACCGACTTCAAATATGACTCGACGGCGACGACGGTGTCGACGCCGGTCGAGCAGGTCTTTCGGACGCGACGGGGCGTCTGTCAGGATTTTGCGCACCTGCTGATCTCGATGCTGCGGTCCATCGGTTTACCCGCCCGCTATGTCAGCGGTTACCTGCGGACGCTGCCGCCACCGGGCAAGCCGCGACTCGTCGGGGCGGATGCCTCGCATGCCTGGGTGTCGGTTTTTTGCGGCCCGCTCAGCTGGATCGACCTCGATCCGACCAACAACCAGTTCCCCGCGACCGACCATATTACGATTGCCTGGGGCCGCGACTATGTCGATGTCGCCCCCCTCAAAGGCGTCTACATCGGCGGCAGCAGCCCTCGCCTGGTCGTGAGCGTCGATGTGTGTGCGATCGAGGAGTGATCGGCCCTGACTCAGGCTTTTTCGCGTCTGGCTGTTCGTGATCGACACCTCTCACTCAGGGTGAGTCCTGCAGAGGCACGGTCCAAAGCGACGATCTGGCTACATGAAACGGCTTTGTCTCCCTCCCAGATCGACGAGCCATCGAAGTCCCTCCGCCGGGCCACTCCCCACAACGCCACCCTCTAACCGAGTTGCAGCCACTTCACCCAAGCCTGGCTTGACGAAACGAGTGAGTCACGTGCAGCCTCGGGCCACTCTGTCAATGCCGTATTGTGCGTCAACCTCCCTCGTCCCGCGACCGCAAATTGTCCGCTGGGGGAGTGCTTCAATCTGTGCCAATCTGTGAAATCCGTGGACCCATCACTCTTCGGTCCGGCCTCTTGAGAGTGGAGAGTTTGTCCACAGATTCCGCAGATTTACACAGATTTTCGGCTTCGACATGCGATCGATTTCGGTCGTGGAGTCCAGGGGGCTGCACAAGACCGCATTCACTGGGTAAGTACCCGGCTGCCCAGCGTTTCTGGTTCTATCAACCCAGTGGGTTGCACTCCGACAGGGGCGTCACTGGAGGAGAGTTTGAGCGACCACTCACCTCCTCGGATTTGTTTTCAAATATCCCTGTTGGTGATTTCAGTGGACTGGGATACATTCCCGCACCCTCCCGGAGGATTCTCCCTCTGGCGCTTTCCACAACTCCCCCCAAGGTCGAGAACGCACATGCGTCACGTCGCTCGGCATTTGTGCCTGTGCTGTCTGTTATTCGTGGTCTCCGGCTGCCAAAGCTTTGACCCGACGCGGTTGTGGAAGTTGAATCGGGGAGAGAACTACATGAACGATGACGGGCAGTACAGTGTACCCGCCCAGCAGCTGCCAGCACTCCCCACCACACCGGAAACTGAACGCCCCGAATAGAGGCTCGCACGACCGCACGGCAGACCCTGCCGTCGGACTGTCACGGAGGACAAACCATGCGACGCGATACCCGTAAGCAACCTTGGCAAACATTTCCATTCTGGTTCCTGATCCTGTCGGGCTTGGCTCTGACTGCGGCCTGGAAGCTGGATTTGTTGCGGCCGCAGAGCATTCCGGTCGCCACCGAGGAGGAACCCTCCCTCGGTGAATTGGCTCCCGATTGGGCCAACACCACTTTGGGAGAAGAGAGTGTTGCGGCGGTCGATGAACAGTCCGAACCGCTGATGGAAGAGCAGTCCGCACGCTCTTTCCCGAATGAGTCCGAGTCCGGGGTGACCTCCGCACCAGAACAGCACGAACCTGTGGAAGGGGGAGGGGCTGCAGAGGCCGCCACCGCCACCAAGGAGTTGCAGTCACCCGCGAACGCCAACCCCTTCTCGCGAACAGATGCTCGCCTGGTCTCCGCTCAACGTGAACGTCCTCCGTCCGCAGCCTTTGCTCCCTCCCAGTCGCTCGCTGAGATTGCGGCCCCTCCCAAAGCCTCCGCGTCGAAAAGCCCCTTCGGTCCAGCGCGAGTCGAGTTTCAAGGGACTCGGCCTCGCAACTCTGCATCCCCATCGGCAGAAAATGCCGCTCGACCAGTGGAGTCCGCCCTCAGCCGGGCGACCCCCGCTCCAGTCCAGCAAACCGCCTCGATTGGTGCAGACGACGCTTTTGATGCAGTCGATGAACAGCCACACACCCCGCGTCCGGCGATCACTCCGCAATCCAAGACTCCCTCGGCAGACGCGGTCGAGCCCGTTGATTTCGCCAGCATCGATCAACTCATCAACGATGGGGAAGATGTCGAGGCCAACTTCCAACTTTCGAACCTGTACTGGAAGCGTCCCGAGGTTCGCCAGCAACTGCTGAAGCGGCTCAGCGTCGTGGCCTATCGCATCTACTTTGCTCCCCAGCCGCATTACATGGACGGCCATGTCGTCCAGGCCGGAGACCAGCTGGAAAACATTGCCAAGGACTACGATGTCTCTTGGGAATACCTGGCCAAGTTGAATCGTACCGATGCGAAGATGATACGTCCGGGGCAGAAACTCAAGGTGATCCGTGGCCCGTTTGCGGCTGTGGTGGACCTGAGTGACCGGGAGATGACGATTCACTCGCATGGACATTTTGTGGCCCGTTTCGAGGTCGGGATCGGCCAAGACAGCTCGTCTCCCATTGGAACTCACAAGATCACCGAGAAGCGACGCGACCCGACCTACTACGGTCCCGAAGGTGTCATCGCGCACGACGACCCGCAGAATCCGCTCGGCGAATACTGGCTCGACCTTGGTGATAATTATGGCATTCACGGAACAATCGATGATGCATCCATCAGCCAGGCGGATTCCCAGGGCTGTATCCGCATGAAGAACCGCGACATCGCCGATGTGTACGATCTGCTGACCCCGAGTTCGGAAGTCCTGATTCGTCGGTAGTCCGTGCAGGAATGTCGTCTGACTCGGTACAGCGGGCCAGCGCCCCATAGCCCTGACTTTACTAACCCGATGCGTCAGCGAGTGGGAGCGTCAGCGAATTTTTCCAGCGTTTCCCTCGCTGACGCGTCGGGCTAGTGGGCGAAATGAAGTCCCATAGGGCCAGCGCCCTATGGCCCTTGTCTGGAGAGTAAACTCTCTCAGGGTTTCACCGTCGAGATGACTTTCCGGGCGTTCAGGTCATAGACCGTCCCGATATCGAGGGTCTCGTAGCTGGTGCCATCTTCCCGCTTCACTTGGCCTGTGTGATGCACCAGCACTTGACTATCGCCGATGACGCGGAGTTGATTCTTCTCGACGACGACAGCTGTTCCCTCATCAATTCCCAGCCCGAGTAATTCGGGATGAGCGACGATCACGGGGGCCAGATCGTTGTGACGTTTGCGAGCGATGACATGCTGATCGATGGCACAATGGCGCACGAACCCGAAGCCGACTTCGTGCCCCGGAGCCATCATGACCTGGTTTCCTTCGGGTGCTCCGCGGACCAGATAGTCTCCCTGAATCGTGGCCCCGGCAGATGACCCACCGATCACTCCGCCGCGTTCGAGGACTGCGTGCAGTTCTGTGTAGGTCTTCGTGTTGAGGTAGGCATCCGCGAGCCGCCATTGCCGACCGCCATCAATCCAGACCCCTTTGGCCCGGCGGAGCGGAGCGGTGAAGTCATCGGTGTCGGCGACCTTCACGTCGCGTGTGTGGACGACTGTGATGTCCTTGACTCCCGCCCGCGCGAGGAAGGAGCGGGCCACGTATTCCGGTCCCCAGTCCTCGCCCTCCAGAGCGGTCGGTACGATCACAAACGAAGCGTCAACACCCCCGGCACTGGCGATGAACTCGTCGATAATCTCGGGGCTCATTCGCCCTCCCCCCACGATGATGAGGATCCCTTTGTCAGGACCACGGGTCTGAGCCACAGCGGGATTCGTTCCCCCCCAAAAGGCGCAGAGCAGTAACACGAGGGAAGTTAGACGCATGTGAGATCCAACCACGGAAAGAGGAACTGAACAGCCAACGAGTCTCGCAAAGTATCACTCAGTCCAACCCCGTAATCGTCACGCGGTACTCGCCGGTGTTGTCCGCCAGCTCGTTCCAGCGGTCATTCACTCTGAGGTAGAGCGTCCCGTCGTGGCTGGACTTTACTGAGGCCCCCGCAGCGACCTCGAAGAATTCCCAATGCCGAACTGATCCCGTTTGGGCCGGAGTCGTCCGCTGCACTGCCGCCAGCAGCCGACCAATCGGGCGGGCTTCCGAGTAACGGATGCTGATCCCGGCGGGTTCGCTCTCCCACGGCTGGGTGGTCTTCCGGAGGGTGACTCGCCCCGTGGCACCGAACTGGATCGTCTGCCCCGCGCGGACGGAGAGGCCGGTGCTTTGCCAGCCGCGATCAGCGAGTATTTTTGTTCCGAGATGAGTTCCCACATCGAGTGGGGTCGTCTCACCTCGGATGGTCGCCCCACGCGGCAGATCAAATCCGTAGCACAACGACTCGCGGAACAATTCCCAGTCGGACTCGATCACCATGCGGTGCTTGGTCCAGAACTGATGGAAGGCTCGCTTAAACTGGTTCGTGTCCCATTGCTGGCAGACGCCCCGGTAGTCCACAGCTGTCGTGGGATGCGTGGCCAAAAACGTACAGAGGGCCCAGGACCAGGCGTACGGTGTCGAGCGCGATTCGGAGAATTCTTTCGGGCCGAGGAGCAATACCTGATCCGCTGACAGGGCTCGACCGGCCTCGCACTCGATGCGAATCATCTCGACCCGGCCAAACCCGTGGGCGGTCTCGGCACTGGCGGGCATGACGCCAAACCGCAGCTGCGTCTCGCCCGGCTTCCCGCTCTCAATGAGTTGATGCGTCCCGAAGTATTCGGCCATGCCTTCGATGAACCAGAGCGGACGGATCTCCTGGTCCGCGTCCTCGGGGCACTGTGTGACGCAGTGCGTGGCCTCGTGCAGCAGCAGGTGTTCGCGGTAGTAGTCCCACTCTTGGTCGTGCATCCAGAACTCGTACCCGTCGTTCTGGCCGTGTACGATCGAGGCGGGGTTCCGGCGGAGCAGGCCCGCTTTGAGGAACTTGTCGGGGGCTTTCATCAGATAGCCGGTGATCTGGAACTGGCTCTTATCGCGAGCCTCGGGGAGCTGGCCGAACTGGAGTTCCCAGGCGGGGTAGACTTGGTCGACGATCTTCACCAACTCGCGGGCCTGGGCCGGGTCGATGTCGGTGAACAGGATCAGTCGCTCGGAGTCGTACCGCTGAATGCCATTCGTCTCGGCCTTCTTCGTGTTCACCGGATGACGATTGTCCTGATGTCGGTGCATGGACTCTTCGGCTGGGGCCGGGAGTCCCCACAGCAGGAGCAGGATCGCTACGCAGGAGTTGAGATTCGTACGCATCGTGTGACACCGTTTCGTCCAGAATCAAGCGAGCCGGAGTGCGTCAGCACCCGGACCGGATGACGCGGATCTCTCACCGAAGACTCCGGGGGCTGACGCCGCCCGGATCGCCTATTGCTCACCCTTCATCGCCCCCTCGGCATCGATGATCCGCGCCTTCGCCCGCTTCACGATCGACTCAAACAGCACATCGTCCGAATACAGCTTGACGATACTCTGCCACTTCTCGCGAGCGGGGACTTTGTCGCCGCCAAGGAACTCCTCATCGGCTTTCTTCAGTTGGGCGGCGACGAAGGCAGTGCGGTCGGCTTTGGGATCGATTCCTTGCTTGATGAGTTCCGCGCGGTGGCGGGCGAGGTTCAGGTACGGGCGAGACTCCTCGTCGCTCTTCAGCAGGGTCTGCATCGCCTCGTAGCGCTCGATGGCCGAGTAATTGTCGCCGAACGCCTCATACTTGCGGGCGGCGACGTAGAGCCGTTCGCCCTCGGACTTGGCATCGTTGTCGAACTTCAGATTGTTCTGCGACTGCTTGTCCTCGCGGACCATATCGATCATGTCTCGCCAACGTCGGGCATCGGTGGCCTGCGGCGCGTCGGTGTAGTTCTTGAGAATGTCATCCAGTTCATCCGTGACATCCATCCACTTCTCGTAACCGGGCACTTCACCGAAGTCAGAGATCGCCGCGAAGTTCTCAATCTGCATCGCCGTCTGGCAGCGGGCGTATTTCGACTCCAGACTCTCTGGCCACATCAGCCAGACGACGAGTCCGACGACCGACATCAGGCAAGTGCCGAGAAACCAAGTTCGCTCATAGATCGGCGTGAACTCGCCGGGAACAGTCTTCTTCTTCTTTTTCTTCTGGAGCGCCTTCGTCGAGTCGGGGACGGTCGCGTTCGCAGCCTCGCCCGCGCGGGTCTTGGCTTGCTCCTCCTGCTCGGCGACTTTCGTCTTCACCTCTTCGAGCCGGACCTGTACGGACAGCGCATCGAAGGGCCGATCATTGGGATCCTTCTCCATCAGGTCGGCAATCAGCACCTCCAAATAGCGCGGGCAGTCGGGGTTGAACTCTCGCACCGACGGCGGCGTTTCATCGAGGTGCTTAAACAGCAACTCCGGCTGGGTCGCCGACTCGAAGGGAGTGCGTCCCGTCATCAGCTGGAACATCAGGCAGCCGAGTGCATACAGATCGGTCCGCCGCGTGATCGGCGTTTTGCCAGTGATCTGCTCCGGGGCCATGTAGGCCAGCGTACCGACCGTCTTCCCGGCCTGCGTCAGCTGGGTCGCCTGCGAGTCGCGGGCAATGCCGAAGTCGGTCAGCTTGAGGACACCTTCCTTGGTGACCAGCAGGTTGGCGGGCTTGAGGTCGCGGTGAATCACGCCCGCGTTGTGGGCGTACTCCAGAGCCTTGGCGATCTGCATGGAGTAGTCGACGGTCTCCTGCCAGGTGAACCGCCCCTTCTTGCGGAGCATGATGTCGAGCCCGCCCCCCGCGATCATCTCCATCGCATAGAACTGCTGGTTGGGGGTCGAGACACCGCCGTAGTACTTGATGATATTCGGGTGCTTGAGCTTCTTGAGGATCTCCATCTCGCGTTCGAACCGCTTGGCGACTTTGTGATCGGCACACAGTTCCGGGGCCAGAGCCTTAAGGGCCACCACCTGTCCCGTCTTGAGATAAGTCGCCCGATAGACGATGCCCATGCCACCCACACCGAGCTTGTCCTCGATCTGGAACGGGCCGATCTTGCGTTTTTCGGGTTCGGCGGTCATGGGGCGGGGGGTTCAGATAGATGAGAGTCGTCGAGCTGGCTCAACGTGACTGGGACTAGGTCGATTTGGGAGTTTCTAAGCAGTGCGACGCACCTTCGGGATTTGCGTTCCCATCGCAAGCTGTCAGTGGACGTTGAGTGGACTCTGTACCCCGAAGAGGCTTCCTCGCTTCCCGGAAACATGTTCACTCGGTTGATTGATGGAGAGATGCGTCCCGTCGACGCGAGATTGCCACACGATAAACCATCCAGCGTGCTTCGGAAACCGTGACATGTCGGTTTCGCTCCTCACCAACCCGACACTGTGCCGGAGCATCTCAATGTACCGGAGTTCGCCTTTGGGGTAGCGGAGACCGCGCTGGCCAGAGCTGTGAACATGATTGTGGTGCCGCCGAACCCCGAAGGACACGTTCCGACGTGCCCTGGTCCAGTGTAGTGCCTGCGAAGGACAAACAGGCCGCAACGTCGTTGTCGATTCCAGATGCGTTGTTGAAGAGTGGTGGCCGCAAAAAACGCAAGAAACGCAAAAAAGAAGAACCTCCCCTTGTGCGTTTCTTGAGTTTTTTGCGGCCATCCCTCGGGTCGGGATACTCGCGATTGTTCAGAAGTCTCGTTCGCCCTTGGCACTGGTCCAGGGGCACGTCGGAAACGTGCCCCACTGGAAGGAATCGACCTTAACTCTGGCCAGCTGGTTCCCGTAGAAAACACAACTGCCGCAGCTCGGACTCCTGTTCGGAAGAGACCGGAATGGGTTGCCCGAGTCGAGGGCACGCGGGGATCAGCGTGACCGCAATCGTTTGCAGGAGGGCCTCGATTCCCTGCCCGGAGACCGATGAAACGGCGAGACATTCCGGGGTGAACTCTGCTTCGTTCGAACGTGGCAAGTCCGACTTGTGGGCCACGACGATGCGCCGCCTAGCGGGCAGGGCGAGGAGTTGATGGTCCTCAGCTTGCAGCGACTCGGTCGAGTCCAGCACCAACACGGCGAGATCGGCTTGGTCGATGGCGGAGAGGGCTTGCTCGACCCCAGCCTGCTCGATGGTGTCGATCGTCTCACGGACCCCGGCGGTGTCGGTGATCCGCACGGGCCAGCCATTGATCGCGGTTTCCAGGGTGACACGGTCGCGCGTGGTCCCGGCCTGCTCCGACACGATCGAGCGCGTGAACCCTGCGAGTGCGTTCATGAGGCTCGACTTCCCGACATTCGGTCGACCGCACAGGACGACGCTCCACGGCTCGGTGAGGTGGCGACCAAACTCGGACCAGGCGAGAACATCGTCGATCAGACCGAGGGCCTCTTCTCGCGAGCGTTGGCCCAGACTCTCGACAAACTTCGGCCAGAGGCCAACTTGCTCGAGCAAGAATTCCGCCGTGCGCTGCGTGCGAGCCTGAATGAGTGGCCCCCAGTCTGTCGGCATGTTTAACCGCAAAGGGCCGTGTTTTTGGGCGGTCAAAGCGGCCGTCGGGGGAGCCCCCCCCAGG
>JANPCU010000213.1:0-3073 GCA_031431195.1 Planctomycetota bacterium
ATCGCTGTCGCGACGTGACATGAGTTACCTCGACTGCGGAATGACATCCAGTCGAATGCGAGCCTATTTCTCAGGAAATCAACAGGTTTCTCCCATGTCCGATGACCCCCGCATCAACCCGCTGGCACTCTCGATCCCCGACGCGGCACGTCTGCTGTCGAAGGCCGGGGGACGCCTGATCTCGCTGGAGCAGATCGAGGCGGACGTGGTCGCCGGTGCGCCGCAGAACGGGGACGGCACGATCAACCTCGTCACGTATGCGGCGTGGTTGTCACAAAATGTGTCGCAGGAGCGTGGACATGGCGTTTGACCCGAGGCATCTACGACCGAGCGAGATGGTGCAACTGCTCAACTCCACCCCGCTGGGCGAGGTGACGAGCGACCGGCAGCTGTATCGCGACCGCCAGCGGGTCGGGTTCCGCATCGGCGACGGCAAACACCTGGACTTGGTGCGGTACGTGGCCTGGCTGGCCTGGGAGCGGCATCACCCGAAGCCTGCGCAGCCGCCCGAGTCGTATGCGCAGCACAAGGACCGGACCGCGCGGCGGGGTGCGGATCTGTCGGCCAGTGGTCGTGACATTGGGGATCTGCCCCGCGTGGAGAACATTGAGCGGCGGGCCAAGGCGGCGGTGAACTTTCAATACTTCTGCGAAGCGTACTTCCCGCAGTCGTTCCATCTGGAGTGGTCAGAGGACCATCTGAAGGTGCTGCGAAAGATCGAGCACGCGGTGCTGCATGGCGGCCTGTTCGCGATGGCGATGCCGCGCGGGAGCGGCAAGACGACCATCTGCGAATGTGCCTGCATTTGGGCAGTGCTCAATGGCCATCGCGAGTTTGTGTGCCTGATCGGATCGGATGAGGGGCATGCGATGGACATGCTGGAGTCGATCAAGACCGAACTCGATGCCAATGATTTACTCTTGGCCGACTACCCCGAGATCTGCCACCCGATCCAGGCTCTGGACGGAATCGCCAACCGCTGCAACGGGCAGCTGTATCAGGGGGAGCGCACGCACATCGGTTGGACGGCCAAGCAGATCGTGTTGCCGACGATCCTTCCGAAAGGATGGGACGAAGATGACGCGCTGGCTCCGTTTGTGCGAGAAGACGGAAGATCGCGCGGTAGCGGAGCGATCATCATGGTGGCCGGGATCACCGGTCGCATTCGCGGCATGAAGTTCAAACGCCCGGATGGCAAGAGCGTCCGACCCGGTTTGGTCGTGCTGGACGACCCGCAGACGGACGAATCAGCGAGGTCAATCTCTCAGTGCCAGCAGCGCGAGAGTATTTTGGCGGGGGCCGTCCTTGGACTCGCCGGACCGGGTCAGAAGATCTCGGGGATCATGCCCTGCACGGTCATTCGACCGGGGGATATGGCCGATCGCATTCTCAACCGCGATCACCATCCGCAATGGCAGGGCCAGCGCACTCGCATGGTCTACTCGTTCCCGACCGACACGAAGCTGTGGGACCGGTATGCGGAGATTCGGGCCGAAGGGTTGCGGAACGAGGACGGTGGGGCCGGTGCGACGGCGTTCTATCGCCAGCATCAGCAGGAGATGGATGCGGGATCGGTGATCGCGTGGCCGGTGCGGTTCAACTACGACGAGCTGTCGGCAATCCAGCACGCGATGAATCTCAAACTCCAGGACGAGGCCGCGTTCTGGGCGGAGTACCAGAACGAGCCGCTGCCCGAAGTGCAGGCGGATGAGAACGAACTCACGGCGGACCAGATCGCGTCCAAGCTCAACGGGTTGCCGAAGGGGCGGGTGCCGCTGGGGTGCCAGCACCTGACGATGTTCATCGACGTGCAGCAGAAGGTGCTGTTCTACGTGATCTGTGCCTGGGCCGAGGAGTTCAGCGGAACGGTGCTGGAGTACGGAGCCTGGCCCGATCCGCAAAGATCTTACTTCTCGTTGCGGGATGTGACCAAGACGTTGGCCAGCGTGACGCCGGGGACCGGCCTCGAAGGAGCGATCTACGCGGGTCTGCAAGCCCTCACTGAGCGCCAGCTGGCCCGCGAGTGGCACCGCGAGGACGGGGCGTCGCTTCGGATCGAGCGCTGCCTGATCGACGCCAACTGGGGCACATCGACGGATGTGGTGTACCAGTTCTGCCGTCAGTCGCCGCATGCCGCTTTGCTACTCCCGAGCCACGGGCGGTTTGTCGGGGCGTCGAGCCTGCCATTCGCCGACTACAAGCGCAGGCCAGGCGACCGCGTCGGTCTCAACTGGCGAATCCCAAGCGTGATGGGCAAGCGTGCGGTAAGGCACGTCTCGTTCGACACCAACTTCTGGAAGTCGTTCGTCTTTGCCCGCCTGGCTGTCGCGATGGCCGACAAAGGCTCACTAGCCCTGTTCGGCCAGAAGCCTGAACCACATCGCCTGTTCGCCGAACATCTGACCGCCGAGTACCGCGTCCGCACCGAAGGTCGGGGACGCACGGTCGACGAGTGGAAACCCCGACTGGGGCATCCGGACAACCATTGGTTGGACGGGATCGTGGGGTGTGCAGTGGCAGCGGCGATTTTGGGGGTGAAGCTGCTCGGAGATGAAGCTCAGAGGGCGGCACCCGTAGTACGGTTGAAGCTCTCCGAGCTTCGATCCCGCCGACATGCCTAAAAACTATTTTCCAGAATCGCCCTCAGATTTCTGGGGACTTCGGGAATTTTTTCGTATGAATAAGGGGGAGGGAGAAAAAACAGACCAATGCCCGACAGCTCTCTTGAACAAGCCATCCGCGATAACGCATCGGGTCCTGCTGAGGCCCATGGCGATTCCGGGGGCGTGAAGCAACACTCGCTCCCCGATCAGATAGCTGCCGAACGCTTTCTGGCCTCGAAGCAGGCCGCGAGATCGAAATCTCGCGGCATCCGATTTTCCAGATTCGCTCCCCCAGGGGCTTCCTGACATTGCTCACATGGCTCAAATCACTCTGGACTCCGCGTACGCCCTCGACTCCACCGCATGTGGCTCAAGCCCTGCGGCTGATCCAGGCTCGCTACGACGCCGCCGGGACGAACGACGAGAACCGGCGGCACTGGGCCAACGCTGACAACCTGTCGGCAAACGCC
>JANPCU010000214.1:0-15278 GCA_031431195.1 Planctomycetota bacterium
AGCCACCGGAGTCTTTCGACCGCCGTCAGACTCCGGGGCTGACGCCGCCCGGCTCGCCAAAATCCCCGCCATTCGTTCCGCTTTCGTTCCCGCACGCTTCCCTTTAGAGTGCTACCCTGCACCCATTTACCCCTGTTCCCACTCCGTGAGATGCCCTCCATGTCCCACCCGATCTCCGCTGCGACTCTGGCTGGCCTGGCCAAGTACGATACGCCGACCGTCTGCAATGTGATCGAGCTGTTTGATGTGCGGCCCCGCAACTTGGGGTACATGAATGACACGATCAAAAGCTGCTTTCCAAAGATGCCACCGATGGTCGGGTTCGCGGTGACAGCCACGTTTCGCAGCATGCAGGCTCCCCGCAGCGGCGATGCCTACACCGGGATGAAGGACCAGGTCGACGCCTTCGCGGGGGTGCCCGGCCCGCCGATCATGGTGTTCCAGGATCTCGACCAGCCCTGCGTCTCGGCCACGTTCGGCGAGGTGATGTGTACGGTCTACAAGTCGTTCGGAGCCCAAGGGCTGATCACCTCGGGAGCGGGGCGTGACCTCGACCAGGTCGAGGCCATCGACTTCCCGGTCTTCACCGGCGGGTCGATCTGCTCCCACGGGTACTGCCACATGCCGCACCTCAACGTGCCGGTCACGGTCGGCGGCATCTGTATCGAGCCGGGCGTGCTGCTGCACGGCGACCGCAACGGCGTCTCGACGATTCCCATCGAGATCGCCAGCGAGATCCCCGACGCCTGCCGCGAACTGATGGCCGGCGAGCAGATCATCCTCGACTACTGCCGCAGCGGCTCGATCACCCCCGCCGGTTTTGCCGAGGCCCGCAAGGCGTCGCAGGCGATGATTGACGCCCTCGGGCGGCGGCTTCGCGCGAAGTAGCCGCGCCCGGAGTATCACTCAATAGCCGATTGCCAGTTGCGTAATCAACATCCTCGAAGATGTCTAGTCGAGCGATCTCTTCTTCTACCTCTTCCAGCGTTTCGATAGTGCCATCGGCGAGTTCCGGCGGCATGCCTACGGCTTGCCCCGCCGCCTGGACGCCGATTACGCTGCCATTTGAACCCAGCAGCAACAGCTCGCCGGGGTGCCGGCCGCTGCTGGTGGTAAATGTCACCTCCGCACAGCTGTTGCCGTCGAAGACGATGAACGTGGCTTGACCGCTGGCGATCTGGTTGGTCAGGGACTTAATGGCTGCGTCATCACCCATCTCAATGATCATGCCCGCTGTTTTGACGAATATCAGCCCCGCTGGGCCGAACAGGGCTCCAGCGGCAGTTTCGCCCGCTGATCCGTCGGAGCCCCCACTGCCTGTGCCGTAGGAGGTCGTGCCGCTGCTGCCGTAGTTTTCGCTGTTGAAACTACCTGCGTGGTCGCTGTTGGTGGTACTGGAACCGGCGGTGGCGGCGTAGGTCGTTTGAGTGGCGAGGGGCGCGCCGACGTTGCGGGAGAAGCCTTGGGCTTCGGGTGCGGCGGAGCTGCCGCCGCCGAGGAGGTCGGTGGCTGTCCACAAATAATCACCAATATAATTCGTCGGATTATTATTCATCGCATAACTGAGTCCGTCCGAACCCACCGGCACCAGTGCGTGCGCCCGCATCGAGATCCCGCTGAGTCCCGGACTCGAATACGTCCCCTCCGTACTCGTCCAGCCCCAGCTGTTGCCCATGGTCGAGCTGCCCGTGCTGGTCCGCAGCACGGTGGCCGAATGCCCCAGCTCGGTCGCCGAGGTCGTCTGCTCCAGCGCCGTCTGAGTCGTGAACACCACCGGAGCCCAGGTCACCAAGTTCATGTAGGTCAGGTTTCACCTGATCGCTCAGGCACAGCCTGACCTACCTTGCTACCTTGCTTCGATTCCAGCAGTTGCAATAGGGATGGATCGCCCTTTCTTTTCGGAATATCCAGCGGTGCGAGAGATACGTTATTGCGATGCTCTGGATCGGCCCCGCACTCTAGCAGCATTGAAACCATATCGTAGTTCCCCCGTGCATTGAATGCCGCCGTCCACAAGGGCTGGTTTCCATGCTTGTCGCTGATGGTCACCGCATCGGGGCACTTTCGCAACAATGCTTCTAGGACTTCCGGCAGTTTGTGCTCAATTGCCCAATGGAGTGCGGTTGATCCATCCTTGCTTTGAATCATCACGTCTGCGCCATGCTCTAATAATAAGTATACCGCTTCGACTTGCTTTTCAGCAATAGCGTACTGGAGTGCGGTTGATCCCAATTCACTCTTGGAATTGATATCTACTCCGGCTTCGATTGCTTGCTGAAGAGCATTGAGGTTACCCATTCGAGCAAATCGATGAATGTCGTAGACTGCCATGAATCATACTCCTCTACTGGAATCTTCGGCCACGGTTGGACGATCGGCCTTCAGGCCGATAGTTTGACGGATTGTTGAACGCGTCAAGGAACTGCTGTCGAGAGATTTCGCCGTTCAGAAACTTATTCTTCAAGTCGTCGTACGATTGGCCCTTGACATGTCCCATGTCCCATTGTCCGTCCCGATTCTTGAGGCGATCCCAAATCAGTTCTTCCATGGTGTTCGGTTCGTAAACCTTTCCATTTGCATCTTTGGCATTCTCCCAAACTTTGTCAACCACGCCTTTGTTGTAACGTGACGGTCGCTTAGCCACGAGTGCTTCGCGTTGCACTCGTGAAAGGCCGAAAGCGATATCGTCTGTCGCGGGGTGGCACCGGTTGGCCGCTTTGGGCCTACCGGTGTGCCAAGGGCACGAGAGGTTTGTCCAGTGAGTATTCTCGCAATCAGAACCTCTTGTGGCAAAGCCACCCCGGTAGATTCCAAAGCGAATCAACCGGGGCTACCCCGCTCAATCGCTCGCCCAGCCCTGAATCAAAATGCCTTGCTCGCCAAGGCCACGCAACCGGTCTGCACCCTGCCAGATTTTCACGGGGAAACTCAAGCTGCTCGGTCGAAAATGACTGGTTGACAGCCGCCATTTCGGGCCTCACCGTTCTCATCCACGCCAGCGGGCGGTGAACAATCAGTCAGGATTTTGCCTCACGGGTCGTGTGCAGAGTTTTCACACCTCGCGGTATACAGCCGCTGGAATTGGCGTACCACAAAGCTGGCAGGTGGTCATTCCGAATGATGCCGTGGCTCCAGGTGCGGAATTCAAGTAGTTGAGGCAGCGATCTCGCTCTGCAAGATCCCACAATGGATCAGTGAAATCACTCAACAATGGGAAGTAAGTGTCGTCCTCATCTTCAAGACAAAAAAAACCGAACCAATGTTGAGGCCAACTGAATCTTGCGTTTTCTTCACTCATCATCTGCCCCCTCCTGGTGGAAGGGGCCAGGGAAGGTCTTTCACAGGAACTGGGCATTTCAAAGGGGGGGCATAATCTCTTCGCCTAATAGACTCAACGAACTCGTTTGGAAGTCTCACGTAGTGGCTCTCCATCAAGTGAACGAGGCTCTTTGGCCATAGCCATTCTCCATCCGACATAAACACTGCAGCGGGAAGCGATTCATTGCATATCATGCACGTCTTCATTGGCGATGATGCCACGGCACACGGGGAATTATTCAAGTAATCTAGGACTCTGCTTCGATCTGGGATATTCCACTCTGGATCTATGTAAGAACTCAGCAAGGGGACGTACGTGTCTTCACTCTCGTTCGATCGAAAAAAACCGAACCAGCGATGTGGCCACTTAACTTCTGGATTTACTACATTCATCATCTCACCCCTCGTGATGGGAAGAAATCAATCATCTCTGATCTGGAGGAAGAGGCCAAGGAAGGTCTGGCACTGGAACAGGGCATTTCAGGGGGGGAATGTAATTTCTTCGCCTGATGGACTCCACAAATTCGTTCGGAATTCGCACTTGGTGGCACTCCACCAAGTGTGCCAGTTCGACATGCCACAACCATTCCCCATCGGACTTGTATACAGCCGCTGGAATTGGCGTACCACAAAGCTGGCAGGTGGTCATTCCGAATGATGCCGTGGCTCCAGGTGCGGAATTCAAGTAGTTGAGGCAGCGATCTCGCTCTGCAAGATCCCACAATGGATCAGTGAACTCACTCAAAAGTGGGTAGTACGTGTCGTCTTCGCCTTCGACGCGAAAGAACCCAAACCAGCGATACGGCCAACTGAACTTAGTATTCTCTTCACTCATCATCTGCCCCCTCCTGGTGGAAGAAACTCTACCATCTCTCCTGGAAGCGAAAAGTCAGGAACGAACCTTCCGTTACGCAAAGTTCCACCAGCCACGAACCAAGTGCCATCAGGGTTTGCCCAAAGGTATCTGTTCGGTGCCGAGACAGGTACTCCCAGCTGATCGGCCAATCCTTGTGCAACACTATTCGAACCTTGGCCGGTATTGCAAGACATCAGACGGATGTTTTGACCCGTGAAGTCAGGTCGCGGGGTGGCACTGGTTGGCCGCTTTGGGCCTACCGGTGTGCCAAGGGCACGAGAGGTTTGTCCAGTGAGTATTCTCGCAATCAGAACCTCTTGTGGCAAAGCCACCCCGGTAGATTCCAAAGCGAATCAACCGGGGCTACCCCGCTCCCCGGGAAAACAATGAGACCTGACCCCTTTTCTGCCTCCCCCGTTGACAGTGCCACACCGCCGCCGCTCAGTACCAACCGAGTCCAGTAGCCATTGCACGAAACCATTCAGGCGGATTTAGGCACACATCGTGCTTTGACAAATGTGTGCTGTCTTTGATACATCGAACAAAGAATGTTCGCTGATCTTCATGCACTCTCAACTTAAGCGACGATCCGCAGTTGGGGCAAGTCATCTGTTTGAACTCAGACTCCATGCATCCATTTACGAGCGTCGCAAAGATGGCTTTTCGATCTTGAGTCATATTCGCTATCTCCTTGGGATCACCACTCTTGACACATCACCACTCGGGCCGATCAGCAGTGTACTTCCTTGGTGTGGCTGATACATCAGGAATGCTGGGATGTCACCGTTACTGCCTCCAACGCGTCCACTCAACTGCAAAATGCCGGACGGGTGTGTATGTGCAATGACGAACTCTGCGTCTTGCATATCGATACTGTCAATACTCCCGAGGCGGAGTATTCGTCTGCCGTCCACTCTAATCAATCCGACTTCTCGGCCTGTGCCCACAGTTAGTTCCCCCATCAGTTTCGCAGACATTGAACCTGACGGTGCCAACACGTCGCCCTCCTCAAGCCGTCGGATCAAACCAATATTCTTCATTCGAAGGTCAATTTTCTCAGCAAACGAGAAATCGTCCAGACTCTTCGGATCAAGATACCGTGCGCCCGCCGTTTCCACACATTGTGTCGTCCGCAGCGCATTCAGGTTTTGCTGCGCCGTGTAGGCCGTCACACGAGCTAGATCATCAGCCATCCCTCCGACCGCCCGGGAGTTGCCAGCCAGTAGGTTCAGGGCGACCTCAGCGTATTTGGCATCCTCTTCTGACATGTGCTGGCGGGGCAAGAATAAAGGTGTCAGGAACCTTTGTCAGCCATTTGCTTCGTGATTTGGCCGGAAACGGTTCCTGACAACTTTGTTTCCCCCCCTGACACCTTTGTTCCCCCCCGGCGCGTTCGGATCGCGGACGCCGGTGTTGCAGAGTCACAAGAGGTTCGATGAGAGGCGGCTCTCGACGAGGAACCTCTTCCGGCTGCGTCACCCCGACGAATGGTGGGCCTGCGCCCAGAGCGGCTGGTCCCACCCTACGTCAGTGCCCACCCTACGTTACTGGGGTCCAACCGTTCTCGTTCGGGTGACTCAACCGGGGACAAACAGCCAGCGATTTGCCTCACGGACCGTGTGCAGAGTTTTCACACCTCGCGACCCAGACGTTCAAAGCAACGTCTGGGCCGCCCCGCCGCCGAAGGGCGGTGCCAACTCGTCGATCAGTCGCGATAGTTTCTTTGCCTCATAGTGTGCTTCCGGTCCAGGTGTACGTTCGCATTTGGTCAGTGCGTCTCGAACTGCTGGAATCATCTCGCCAATGTTGCGCTCGCTAATCACGAAGGCTGCGTCATATCGCAATCTGTTGTCGTCAGACAACAGCCACTCAGCCAGCAATGGAAGGATGCATCTTCTTTCATCAGGCCCGAGCGAGTCGTACTCGGAAAGAATTCCAAACGCCACCGATTGGCTATCACGGAATGCTTCCGCATCCGCTGATAGACGTCGATGCGTTTCGAGCCACTCTTCTATGACTTGTGAATCTCTCATCTTATCGGAACGACCTCCAAGAATTCACCAGGAATTTCGTAAGGAAACTGCATCTCCGTGCCGCCTCCCGGCATCTGATAGACCCTACCGGTTCTCGGATCGACAACGGTACTCGACACTCGATTAGTTGTCGGCAACTTAAAACCAGCCTTACGCAACCCATCAAGATCAATCCGAATTCGTGCGTCGGGGGCTGATCTCGTCGGCGGCAAGGCCAACTCAAGCTTCGATTGAAGTGAACCGAGACCCCCGTTAGGTGTTGCATAAGTTCCGGGACGCAAACCTCCTCGTTTGATAGAGTCAGCCCACTGCGATGAAGTGTAGTGGAATGCGCAATCATTTGTAGCCTGCTGGGCTGCATTCTTCGCCCCCGCCCCAGTAGCCGCTTCGAGAGCTGCTGAAACTGGAGACGCGGCTGGGCGCAATGCGGCTTCTGCTGCACCAAGTTCACTTGCTGTCGCACCGAATGTGGCGGGGCCTTTGGGGAGAAACCGTCCCGGTCCCACGTTCACTGGACCCGATGTTCCCATAACGTAGGTCACAGCGGGGTAGCACCGGTTGGCTCGCTATGGAGCCTACCGGTGTGCCAGCGGCACGAGAGGTTCTCCCGGAGTGAACGTACGATACAAAAACCTCTTGTGGAAAAACCACCCCGGTAGATTCCAAAGCGAATCAACCGGGGCCACCCTGCGTCACCGCGCGAATGGTGGGCCTGCGCCCAGAGCGGCTGGTCCCACCCTACGTCAGTGCCCACCCTACGTTACTGTGTGCAGAGTTTTCACACCTCGCGAGGCTGCGCCTGATCGTTCAGGCACAGCCTGACCTACCCGGACTTTTGCCTCACGGACCGCGTGCAGAGTTTTTACACCTCGCGGATCCCGCCGTCCCGAGGCCACCGAACTCACCACCGAGGTGGTTCGCCACCCCGCCGTTACTGCCTGATCTCCTGTATTTCTGCAATGGGTTTGTCGAATTCTAATGCGTCGCATGGCCTCGCCAACTGGCTTATAAGGCCAGTTACGAACACCGGAATTTCCACTACACATTCGATGGGATCACCAAAGAAAGTTGCTTGAACTTCACATACATGTTGTCCGCTTTTCACGAAGGTCTCATCGTCGACGAGCCATCGCAAAAACGTGACGTTTTTTGCACCGAACCTCGGTATGAAGATGTCCATTTTCACCTCGGGAAGAAGTTATTCATTCCAAAACTCGATGGCGGATCGACTTGAATCCATGGATTGGTGAGACGCTTCCACGGTAGAACCATCGGTTGTCCACCAATCACTGTCAAGGGGCCGTTTGCAGCAATGACATTTGCACCTAATCGGTTTGCGAGCTGCTGAGCAAAACCATTGTCCAGGGTGCCATTCCAGCAACTTAGCAGACGAACTGGAGTTCCAGGCGTATATCCCGGATTCGCCAGAATGGCCTTTGCCAAATCATCAGCACTCATTGGGATACCGTCAGCCACAGCGAATCCGAAAAAGTCTCCATGACCAGCAACATCAAACACTCCTTCGATTGGTGTTGCCGAGTTCGCCGTTGCGAACCACTCTGCGTTGACTGCCAGAGCCGGATCCCCAACATTCATGGCACCGGACACACCGCTCTTATTCGCTCCAAATCCCAGAACGCCCTTCCCTCCAGTCTTCGTGCAGATGTACTGCCTCAACGCCCCCAACTGCCGTTCCCCCGCAGCAAGCATAGCACGGCCCACGCGAGAATCGGCGATTGCTGTCCCCGCCGCCTTCAACGCTTGCCCCACAGGCATCCCCAACGGTTTCAACGCATCCTTGATGCCCTGCGGCACAATGTTGGCCACCTTGTTGGCCAGAGCATTCGCACCGGGAATCGAACGCGACTTGGTTAAACCGTTCGCGATTTGCTTGACAAAGCGAGGGGCTTGACCGGGGAGGACTTTCGTCTGGAGCGCACCTTCAAATTTCGCAAAGGGTGCCGCTGTAATTAGGAACATCGAACCGCCGCCCGCCACTCCTCGCCGCCAGCGCTCGCCGCCATCCAGAATCTCTTCTGTCTCCAAGTCGGCACCTCCGAGTGCCTCTGCTGCCATGTTGGTGCCAGCCATTTCTGACGCCAGTCCACTGCTCAATGCCCCGAAACCGAAGCTGTCCCCGTTTCCCCCACCGTTCTCGTGAATCTTGAAGACACGATCCCCCATCGCTTTTCCAGCGTCACCGTCCCAAGTGTCTTCCCAAGCTTGTGCCAGAGTACCTCCAAGACTAGACCAAAACACGCCGTTGGGATTCTCAAGTTCTTGTTCCTGGAAGTGATCATTCGCCTTCGACCAGACTCCGACAATTTCCCCATTCACATTCCAATAACCGCCGTAGACGAGGGCGCTGGGGTCGGAGCTTTCTCGACCGGTGGTCAGGTCGTGGTAGACGCAGCTGTTGCCATCGCAGAGTAGGAAGCCTGCCTGATCGGCCATGCCGTTCGAGAGTCCCTTCGCCAGGGCCTCTACGCCAGCTTCGATGATCATGCCCGCCGTCTTCACGAACAGAAGTCCCACTCGCCTGAACCCGTCTTCGGGAGCGGTCTCGGCAGTTGATCCGCTGGAGCCGCCACTGCCCGAGCCGTAGGCGGTGTTCCCGCTGCTGCTGTAGGCCCCCGCACTGCCCGCGTTATCGCTGTTGGTCGTACTGGCCCCGGGGGTCGCGGCGAGGGTTTTCTGGGTGGTGAGGGAGGTGCCGAAGTTGCGGGAGAAGCCTTGGGCCTCGGGCGCAGCCGAGCTTCCGCCGCCGAGGAGGTCGTTGGCTGTCCACAAATAATCGCCGACATAATTCGTCGGATTATTATTCATCGCATAACTGAGTCCGTCCGAACCCACCGGCACCAGCGCGTGCGCCCGCATCGAGATCCCGCTGAGTCCCGGACTCGAATACGACCCCTCCGTACTCGTCCCGCCCCAGCTGTTGCCCATGGTCGAACTGCCGGTGCTGGTCCGCAGCACCGTGGCCGAATGGCCCAGTTCGGTCGCCGAGGTCGTCTGCTCCAGCGCCGTCTGAGTGGTGAACACCACCGGAGCCCAGGTCACCAAATCGGGCATCGACTGCATCGTCTGGCCGACCGTCTCGTTGAGTGTCGACGACTGAGTTCCCGTATTCGTCCACGTCCACCCGGGCGTGCTGAAGGACATTAATGAATAGTCCCCCGCTGACAACGCTGTCGACCCCGGCACGTTCGGATCGCGGACGCCGGTGTTGCAGAGTCACAAGAGGTTCGATGAGAGGCGGCTCTCGACGAGGAACCTCTTCCGGCTGCGTCACCCCGACGAATGGTGGGCCTGCGCCCAGAGCGGCTGGTCCCACCCTACGTTACTTTTTGCAGCATCCATCCACGCCAACGATGGTGACGAGAAGTCATCCGCGATGAAAGCCATTCGATGCATACAGTTGAGAGTTGTTCTTCACTTGGAACAGGCAGCCAAACATTCCAAATTGTATCCAAGGGCAATTGATCCAGCCCACGTGCAACTGCGGCTACGTCAATTGCTGAAAGCCATTGATCCGCATCCGTTGGTGTTGGACAAGAATCGAATGAATGGGGCTAAATGGACTGTTCACTGAACCAATCGATTCCTCGATGAGTCCTACCACTGACTTCATTCCTTGACCACCTCATGCCGTCCCCACAGTAGATAAAGCGGTGGCAGCAGGAACAGATTCAAGAACGTCGAGGTCACCAGTCCGCCGACGATGACCACGGCCAGTGGGTATTCGATCTCGTGTCCCGGCTTATTGCCGGAGATTGCGAGTGGTAATAGCGCCAGAGCGGTCGTCAGCACGGTCATCAGGATGGGGATCAGTCGCTCTTCGGCTCCGCGTAGCACCAGATTCATGCCGAATGGCTCGCCTTCGGACTCTTGAAGATGCCGGTAGTGACTGACCAGCATGATCCCATTGCGGGCTGCGATGCCGAGGACGGTGACGAATCCAATCAGCGAACCCAGCGACAGAACTCCCCCGGCCATCCACGCGGCCACCACGCCGCCGATGAGGGCGAACGGGATCGTCAAGGCGACCATCAGCGTGAGCCGGAGTGACTGAAAGTCGATGTACAGAATCAGCAAGATCCCGATCAGCGACATCGCTCCCAAGGCGAGCAGCCGTTGTTGGGACTCCTGACGAGCGGTGTATTCGCCGAGGAACTCCGGGTGGTACTCACGCTCGAAGGGGAGTGCCTGCACAGCTGCCTCAATGTCACGAGCCACCGAGCCGAGGTCGCGGCCCTTGGCATCGCAGGTCACGTCGATTCGCCGAGAGCCGCCATCGCGTTTCACTTCATTCGGTGCGGGAACGATCCCGATGTCCGCAATCTCCTTGAGTGGCACTTGTCCGCCGGTGGGCGTGTCAATGCGGAGGTCGTGTAGAGCTGTCAGATCGGTGCGAGACTCGGGCTGTCCCCAGACGACGACATCGAACTTTTTCTGGTTCTCGTACACCTCGCCAACCTTCATCCCACGCAGCATGGTGGTCACAGCCCGTCGCACTTGACCGGGGTTCAGGCCCAGTCGTTCAGCCGCCTCAGTTCGCAAGCGGACTTCGACTTGCGGGACGAGGTCTTGTGATTCGACCTTGAGGTTGGCGGTCCCCTCGACCTGCTTCATCGCAGCTTCGACCTCCTTCGCCTTGGCTCGCAAGGTCGCCAGGTCGGGACCATAAATACGGACGACGATGCTGGAACTTGTCCCAGTGAGAACCTCCTTGACTCGCTCGCGCAGGAACGTGAGCAGATCGCGTTTCAGGCCGGGGTAACCATCGACCGCTGTTTGAATCTTCCCCACGGTCTCCTGGTAGTCCACATCCTTATCGATGCTGATCCACAGCTCGGTAAAGTTCGGCCCGTAGACTTCGTCGCCCCCTTCCGCGCGACCGATGTGGCTGCCGAAGTTGCGGACACCGGGGATCGCTCGCAGCTCTTTACTCGCGAGGATTGTGATGCGGTCCATCGCCTCGATCGAAGTGCCGGGGCGCTCGACAAAGTGCATCAGGAAGTCGGTCTCCTGGAAGTTCGGCAGGAACTCCTGACCGAGGCTGTTATAGAGCCAGCCTGTCGCGGCAAAAGCGATTGCGAGAAAGGCGATGGTTGATTTCGGTCGAACAGTGAACCACGGCAACATGCGTTGGTAGGGCCACTTGAGCCACCGACTGAGTGGTGGCTCGCGTGTCGCCTGCCCTTCACTCGGGAGGATTAACAGCGACAACGCGGGGGTGACGACCAAGGCCACGAGCAGTGACGCAATGATCGCCAGCACATACCCGATCGCCAGCGGACGGAAGAACGCTCCCGGTAAGCCTTCGAGAAAGAAGACCGGCAGAAAGACCAGCACGATAATGACTGTGGCATAGACGACGGCGCTGCGCACTTCGAGCGACGCTTCAAGGACCACACGAAACGCAGTCTTCGGTTGCTCCAAGGCCTTGTTCAATCGCAACCGACGGACGATGTTCTCGACATCGATGATCGCGTCATCGACCACCTCACCCAAAGCCACCACCAGCCCAGCAATAATCATGGTGTTGATCGTCAGGCCCCACCAATACAGCACGACGATCGTGGCCATGAGCGACAACGGAATCGCCGTCAAGCTGATCACCGCCGTTCGCCAGTCATAGAGAAAGACGATCAACACGATCACGACCAGCACGCACCCGGTAATCAAGGCGTGGGTCAGGTTCTCGATCGAGCGTTCGATAAAGGTCGCCGGGCGAAAGATCGTGGCGTCCATCTCGACGTCCTTGAGTCCCGGCTTCAGGACCGCCAGAGCCGCTTCCACCTGGCGTGTCACTTCCAGCATGTTGGCAGCAGGCTGCTTCTCGACGATCAGCAGCAAGCCGAGACCGTCATTGATGATCGCATCGCCGATCGCTGGCGGCGAACCAATCGTGACATTCGCCACATCACCCAGCCGCAGGACTGCCCCGTCTCGAAAGGCGACCACTGTTCGGGCCAGTTCTTCGGGAGTGTGAACCGGTGACAGCTGACGAACGGCAATCCGCTGGTTCGGCGTGTCGACAAACCCACCCGCGTCGAGGACCACGGAATCGGCTGTGGCCTTCAGAACGGTGTCGAGCGTGACCTGATGCGCCCGCAACTGATCGGGATTGATGAGTACTTGCAACTGCTTATCGCGTTGCCCCCAGATGGCGACGTTGGCCACACCGGGAATCGCCATGATGCGCGGCCGTATCGTCCAGACAGCCAACTCGGTCAGGTCACGCTGCGACAGCTTGTCCGACCAGAGACCGATCTTCATCATCCGGCTGAGAGAGGAGAGCGGTTGCAGGATCACCGGCGGCCGCGCAACGGACGGCAATCGCGGTGTCTCCACGGCAAGTCGTTCTTGAACGAGTTGCCTTGCTCGATAGAGGTCGGCTCCCTCATGCAGCAGCAGCTTGATCGACGACAACCCGAGTACCGACTTCGAGCGAATCGTGTCGAGTCCCGGTGTTCCGATCAGTGCGTTCTCCAGCGGGAAGCTGACGAGGTTCTCGACCTCGACCGCCGACAGACCAGGAGCCTCGGTCTGAATCTCGACATACGGCGGCGCGAACTCGGGAAAGACATCCAGAGACAGCTGCGGGACAAGCCGGATGCCGACGACGATCAGCAACACGGAAAGTGCCACCACGGCCACGCGGAGTCTCAACGCCGCTTCGACTAACCAACCCATGTGATCTCACTCTCTGCCTGGCTAGTTGGAGCTTAGATGAAGAAGCCACCTTCAAGTAGCAGTCGGCGATGCTCGACTCGGTCGGGCTGGTTGATTCTCAGTACGGAAACCGTCGTCCGCCCGATGGCAGTCAAACCGATCAACTCTGGACCGCTCCAGGCGAAATGGTCTAACCAGGCGTCTTGTCTTGGATTGAACAGCGGATACAGGCGATCGGAATCGGGTTCATACCCAGCAATGTTGGGCCCCTTGAAGGAATTACAGGGCAGACAGCTCCAGGCCAAGTTCTCGACACTGCTGGGCCCGGCATGTTTTTGAGCGCGAATATGGTCCAATTGGAACGGGCGAACGTCACAGTTCTCTGGCAGTCGACAGTATTCACACTGACGACTTGCCCGCTCTCTGACCAACTGTCGGCGAGATTTGGCCATCGATCACTGGCCGTTCTTGCGAGACACTCGAAGCGATAAGCGGGCCTTGGCCTGTACTAAATTGATCAAGCTGCCGACACGGAGATAGCGCTCCAGTGTTTCCCGTTCCGAAGTCGTAATCGTCCCACGCTGGTTACGCTCAGCGAGCTGAGTAATCCGTTTCGCGGTTCGCGCCGGGAACTTCCACCGTAGCACAGACTGAGCCACTTCGGGTGACAGATCTCCGTGATCAACAGCCAGAACCTCGGACAGGATTTCCGATTCCGAAATGTCGATGGTGTCTGGCATGGGAAACACACTTCCTGGCAATGATGCCCGCACGGGAACTCTGTGCATTCTATTCTGTTCTGGGTTGCGAGCAATACATTGTCATTCCCTACTTCGCAAATCCAAACTCGGTCCCGGCGATCTCGGCCACGCCAGCTGTGACCACTTTCACACCGGCTTGAAGTCCTCGCGTCACCGCCGCCCACTCGCCATCGATCCAACCGATTTCCACGCGGCGGCGCACGAAATGTCGGTCACTCGTCTGCTCATAGACCCACTGTCCGCCGTAGATGTCGTGATAGACAGCGGACCACGGCACGGCGACTTGTTGGGCCTCCCCCTTTAACGTCAGATGTGCCGAAATCTTCTGCCCCGGCTGGTACTTCCGGTCGGGATTCGGCAACTCGAAATAGAGGTCCACAGCTGCCGCCAATGGCACCGCGGTCGGTGGCAGTGCGGCGGGCTTCACGATGAGGTCGGTCTCGGACTGCCGCCCGCTCAACAGTGTCAACCGGGCCGGTTGACCCGGGTCGAGTTCATCCAACTCACCCACATAGACCGGGACTTTGACCCACAACAGGTCGTCCTGCATGACCTCAAACAGCGGAGCCCCCGCAGCCACCATCTCGCCGGGCCGAACGAGGGTCGTGCGGATGATTCCGGTCAACGGCGACGGAATGGGGATCGACTCCAGCGTTCCGGCGGCTTCGTCGAACGTGACGCTGTCAATCTGTTGTTTGCGAGTCTGGGCGGCTGTGCAGGCTTTTTCGGTGAGCTGCAACTGGGCCTTCGCTTCATCCACGATTCGTGCCGATCCGGCCATGTCTTTGAGGAGCTTCTCCGCGCGAGCCAAGGCCACCTGAGCCGCTTCCATTTGCACAGCGGCTTGCTGGACCTGTCCTTCGGCGTCGATCTGCGATTGAGCCAAGGCGCTCTTCGCTTCTGCCAGACGAATTCTCTCAGCGGGCGTCAGCACCGACCGCTCGGGCGACAACAACGGGAGGAGTTTCAGGAGTGGGGCCCCCTCTGGAATCCGCTGGCCGACCTGAAATACCCCTGCCCCATCCGCAGGCTTCAGCGTTCCCGCCAGTGGAGCCGAGACAATCACTGTCGAACCCGTCGGCAATACCACATCCGCCCCATAAGGTCGCGTCCGGACCATCGTGCGCGTCTCAGTGACAGCTGTCTGCAGCCCCAATCGCTTCACAGCTGCTTCCGTGAGTTCAATGGTGTTGAGGCCAGACTCGGCCACTGGATGAGTCGTCTTCGCCGCACTCGCGGACGCTTTGGCCGCAGCTGGCTCGGATCGCTGGCACCCGGAGCAGATCAGGGCCACGATCAGCCAGGCGAAAGCGGGAGCACGACCGTTCCTGATCGCCCTGCCGAAGCACATGGTTTTTTCCATCATACAGTTCTCCCGTGGCGAAAGTTCTATCGCATTGTGAGATGCATCGTCACGGAAAGCGACAGTCAATCACCTCCGAAAATCGCGATTGACACGAACTCTCTCCACCCGCTGTTTTACACTTTGCGTGGCCAGAAGCGAGACCTTATGGCCGTAGCGACGTTTGCCAGAACGTGGGCGAATTGGCTCACCGGCCCGCCCTCTGGCGAGGGGCAGCTGCGACTTATTTCGGGCTGCGGCAAGTATAGACATCACGCGGGGCGGATTGA
>JANPCU010000215.1:0-30392 GCA_031431195.1 Planctomycetota bacterium
ATGACGTTCTTTGAGTGCCCGTGAGCACTGTCCACCACCAGGAAATCGACACCTGCCTGGATCAGAGCCGCTGCCCGTTGGATGTCATGCACCCCGACAGCTGCTCCCACCCGCAATCTCCCGCGCTGGTCCTTGTTGGCCTTGGGGAAGCGCAGGTTCTTGTCGATGTCCTTGATCGTGATCAACCCCTTCAACTGATATTGATCGTCCACCAGGAGCAGTTTCTCGACCTTGTTTTCGCGGAGGATGCGTTCCGCGTCTTTCAGGCTCGTATCCTCGCGGGCGGTGACGAGTTTGTCCTTCGTCATCACCTCATCGACTCGCATCTCCTTCGATTCGAGGAAGCGGAGATCGCGCCGTGTAATGATCCCTTTTAGCGTTCCATTCTCCGTAATCGGAACTCCCCCGATGTTCCGCTTCTCCATGAGGTCGATGACCTCCTGCACCTTGGCATGCGGGGGCAGGCTCACCGGGTCGACGATGACACCGTTCTCGCTCCGCTTGACCCGCTCGACTTCGAGGGCCTGTCGCTCCGTCGACATGTTCTTGTGGATGACGCCGATGCCGCCCTCCTGGGCCATGGCGATCGCCATGTCGCTCTCGGTCACGGTATCCATCGGACTCGACAGGATCGGGACGTTGATCGAGATGTTTCGCGTCAGCCGAGTCGACACATCGACCTCCGACGGCATCACCTCGCTGTAGGCCGGAACCAACAGCACATCGTCAAAGGTCAAACCGGTGTCCAGAATGCGATCTTTCACGAACGACTCCTCAATGCGGATGACTCGAATGCCTGTGTTGTGCCCCAGCTGGCTTGTTCGTCCCTGACGGATCTCCGCAGACTCTTGCACGTCAAGGAGGGACCGGGAACCTGTCGAGTCGACAGAAGCCCCGTGTCAGATGCGGCCCAGCGGGACCGATGGCTATTCAATTTGCAGCCGCGCACCCCAAACAACCCCGCCAAAACGAGGCCGTGCGTTCCACAAACAACAACGCTTGCTACCATTGGGAGACTATAAGAAGTCAGCTGCCAATCATCAATCATCCCGTTTGGATGTGTCAGCGATGGGGAAGTGCATTCGTTGAATATCGCCATTTGTGGCCTTCCATGAGGAAAAATCCAGGGTGGCGGGGTCAGGAGGCTTTGCGGATGGCCCCGACTGGGGTGGACGTGGAGCTTTGAGGTTACGGTCCATCGCCTAGGCAGGAGCAGCGACAGGCAGGCGACGATTCCACATTCCGGGGCCATCCGCAAAGCCTCCTGACCCCGCCACCCGACCGCAAACAGGTTCTCCCTCAGTTCAACTAAGCCACAACGATAAACCGTCAACCTCTCGTTCGCATTCCCCCTGATGCCGAGAGCGATTAACCTACCACTTCCTGACGGACCCACGGTCCGGGTCGGGACTTCCGTCACGTCGTCGCAAAGCAGATTCGTCATGTCCTCGGACGCCATTCCTCAGACCCCCACCACTGAAATCCCCAAGCTCTACGACCCCGCTGCGGCCCAGGATCGCTGGTCTCTGTATTGGGAGCAGCACGGCTCGTTCAATGCCGAACCGGGC
Organism: Planctomycetota bacterium; assembly: GCA_031431195.1. GTDB lineage: Bacteria > Planctomycetota > Planctomycetia > Planctomycetales > Planctomycetaceae > TH-plancto1. The sequence goes on from JANPCU010000215.1 coordinate 1,569, forward strand.
ACAGGCAAGCCGCCTCATACGATCATGATCCCGCTCCCAAACGTGACGGGAGCGCTGCACATGGGGCACGCGCTGAACGGCACGTGCCAGGACCTCATCACTCGCTGGAAACGCATGTTGGGTTATGAGGCCCTGTGGATGCCCGGCACCGACCACGCCGGGATCGCCACGCAAGCTGTTGTCGAACGCCGCATGCTTGAAGAGGAGGGCAAGACCCGCCACGACATCGGTCGTGACGCCCTCGTCCAGCGCATCTGGAAATGGAAGGACACCTACGAAGCCCGCATCATCTCCCAACTGAAGCTACTCGGCTTCTCCTGCGACTGGCGACGCACGCGGTTCACGCTCGACGATGTCTGCTCCAAGGCCGTCCGCCGCACCTTCTTCAAGATGTTCCAAGACGGGTACATCTTCCGAGGCAAACGCCTCGTCAACTGGGACTGCTTCCTGCAGACAGCTGTGGCAGATGATGAAGTCTACGACGAAGAAATCGACGGGCACTTCTGGACGTTTAACTATCCGATCGTTAAGGACGACGAAGCGAGCGGCAGACGTGAGTCTGCCGAGTCCGCGAACGATGTCACCGGCACGGAGACTCCCCCGACTGACGTCGGAGGCTCGCTGGGAACCATCCGCTTCTCCACCACCCGCCCAGAAACTATGCTCGGCGACACAGCTGTCTGCGTCCACCCGACGGACGAGCGGTACACGCACCTGATCGGCAAATACGTCCGCATTCCGGTCAACGGTCGGCTGATCCCGATCATCGCCGATGCCTTGCTGGTGGATAAGACGCTCGGCACCGGCTGCGTGAAAGTCACCCCCGCGCATGACCCGAATGACTACGCCTGCTGGCAACGCAACAAAGACAAAATGGGCGAGCCGATCAACATCCTGAACCCGGATGGGACGATCAACGAGAATGGACTCCCAGCGAGCGGCAGACGTAAGTCTGCCGAGTCCGCGAGCGACGCCACCGGCACGAAGACTCCCCCGACTTACGTCGGAGGCTCGCTCGATTTCACCGGGCTCGACCGTCTGGTCGCCCGCACACACGTCATCGAGGAGATGCAGCGCCTCGGCCACTTCGAAGGGGTCGAAGACCGCAAGATCCCCATGAAGCACAGCGACCGATCAAAAACCCCGATCGAGCCGTACCTGAGCGAGCAGTGGTTCGTGAAGATGGACGACTGGTCCGATGGTCGCCCGGGCCTTGCCCAGACAGCGCTCGACGCCGTGAACGATGGCCGAGTGAAGTTCTTCCCAATGCGGTACACGAAGACCTATCTCGATTGGCTGGGCGAGAAGCGGGATTGGTGTATCAGCCGGCAACTGTGGTGGGGGCACCGGATACCGGTGTGGACAACCATCTATCAGCATGTCACTCCAAACTATCCCGCTGACGGTACACAGGCAGACTTCGAACGTGCTGGTCAGGATGCGACCGAGCAAGACCACCTCAATTTCCGCGAAGGGCTGAGGGCTTATCTGCGAATATGCGAAATTGATGTTGACGATATGGCAGTCCACTTCGACAGTGTGAATGCGAGGATGTGTCCAGGATCGGATGCAGCTCATGATGCACTTAGCATTTTCGACGTTCTGGATGCGGAGGGTTGGGTCGGCGAAGAACCGATGTCGATCCCAAATCTCCATCGCGAGGCGCAGAGACGATGGGGCAGCAACTGGGCTTGCAATTTGGACGGTGCTCTCGCCTTTAGACGGCACATGATGACTTCACCCAGTAATCTTCAATTGAATCCGTGTATCCAAGACCCCGATGTTCTCGACACGTGGTTCTCGTCCGCACTCTGGCCGCATGCGACGCTGGGCTGGCCGGATTTGGAGAACAATCCGCCGCTAGATGCGAAGGAGGTGGCGAAGCAAACCTCGCTCGCGAAGACTCCCCCGACTCACGTCGGGGGCTCGCTGGGGAACTCGGTTCTGCCGACGTTCTATCCCGGCAACGTCCTCGTCACCTCGCGGGACATCATCACGCTGTGGGTCGCCCGCATGGTGCTGACGGGGTTGTATAACAATGACGGAAAAGTTCCGTTCGAGCATGTTTGCGTCCACCCCAAGATCCTCGACGGGTTCGGGCAGACGATGTCGAAGTCGAAGGGGAACGGGGTCGACCCGCTGGAACTGGTCGAGAAGTACGGGGCCGATGCGGTGCGGTTTACGATCGCCTCGATCGCGGGCGAGACGCAGGACGTGCGGCTCCCCGTCGGATACGAGTGCCCGCATTGTAGCGCGGTGATTCCGCAGACGCTGGAGCATCAGAAGGCGATCCCCGGTGGGGGAGCCAAGCCTCGCATTACTTGCGTGAAATGCAAAAAATCCTCGCAGTACACCAGCCCCTGGTTCGAGCCCGACGCCGGAGAGAAGGTCGCCCGCATTGTCGCCGAACGCTTCGAGTACGGCCGCAACTTCTGCAACAAGCTGTGGAATGCCAGCCGGTTCGCGATGCTGAACCTGACCGACTACACCCCCGGCCCGGTCTACGAGAGCGACCTGCAACTCGAAGACCGCTGGATCCTCAGCCGCCTCTCGACCGTCGCGAACGAGATGACCGACACCCTGGGCCGCTACCAGTTCGACGCCGCCACCCGCGCCATCCGCGACTTCACCTGGAACGAGTTCTGCGACTGGTATCTGGAGATGGTGAAGCCGAGGCTGCGGAAGGCGCGGGGGGGCCTAGAGCCTAGGGCTGAGGGCCTAGAGCCAGAGGGTGCAGTGGAGCAGACATTCCTGTCTGCCTCTCCGGTCACTCAAGCCTCACCTCTCACCTCTCACCCCTCCGACGAAGTCCGCGCTTCGGCCCAGCGGGTGCTCCTCTTCGTCCTCGACTCGCTCGTCCGGCTCCTCCAGCCGTTCACGCCGTTCATCTGCCAAGAACTCTGGTCCCGCCTCAACGAGATCGCCCCGACGCGCTCTCTGGCGAGCGTCCGGCGTAAGCCGGATGGTTCCGTCGATGAGACGATCGAGAACACCGGGGGGCTGACGCCACCCCGCTCGCCAATTCTCACCCCTCAACCCGCCGAAGACGCCGCCATCAACGCCGCCTGGCCCACCATCCCTCGCAGCTGGCAAGACGCTGCCCTCGAACGCCGGTTCGCCCGGCTCCAGGAAACCATCGTCGCCGTACGCAACGTCCGCTCGATCTACAACATCCCGCCGACGACTCAGCTGCAACTGATGATCCGCGCTTCGACCGAGGTCGCCAGCGAGATGACTAACGTCGCCGCCCAGTTCGACAACCTCGCCAAAGCCGTCCTCGCAGCTGCCGGAGCCGACGTGGTGCGTCCGAGTGCCAGCGCCGGTTTCTCCCTTGGTGACGCCGACGGGTACATCCCCCTCAAAGGGATCATCGACCCCGTCGCCGAACTCGCCCGCCAACAAAAAGAGGCCGAGAAGATCCGCAAACACATCGCCGGTCACGAGTCCAAACTCAACAACGCCGCCTTCACCGCCAAAGCCCCCGCCGAAGTCGTCGCCGGAATCCGCGAAACCCTTGCCGGGTTGAATAAACAGCTAGAGAGCGTGGCCGAGATCATCAAGGACCTCGGTGGGTGAGACATGGAAATCGCTCCGAAGAAGACCTCTTGGCTGTGGCGCATCCTGTGGGGCATGGGCGGGGCTACTGGATTATTCCTCATCTATTCTGTGGTGAGTATCCCGCACGCGCTCGACGACGCCTACGCCCAGTGGGGAGCGGTCGGTTTGGTGGTCGAGTACATGCGAACCCATGACGGACAATGGCCGGATGATTGGGAGGATTTGCGTACGATCTACCAACGTCAGGGAGGACTTGTTGGCGGCTGGTCCTTTGAGAAATACCAAGGACGAGTGGGAATCGACTTTCAAGTCAACTCGGATGAACTTCGTCGCCTGTCGCTGACATCCGAGACAGTCCCTTTTCACGTGATCTGGGCAAAGTGGCCATTCGCTGCCAAAATGGGAGACGGGCCAGACGCTATGTTGCACAGTTACTTCCGTGATCAGGCGGGTCTCCTACCGCCTCAAATGCCCGCCCCGATGCCCCGCTCCGCAATACGCAGGTCCACCAATGAGCGAGTGAAGTGACGTCGGGGGGGGCAAGCTCGCTCCGGAACGCTCGCCCACCATGTCTGTCGCGAGATCCCCGAACGGTGGGCCTGCGCCCCAAGCGGCTTGGTCCCACCTTATTTGTACTTGGCCAGCGTCAGCAGCACGAATGCTGTCCCGTAAGACTGATGGTAATCATAAAACGGAAAGTCCCACCACGAGCCGTCCTTCTCTTGACGCACCAACAGCGTCCGGGCGAGGTGGGCCTGATAGAACGGTCGCTTCTCCATCGGCAGCTGTTCGATACACCACGCGGCGTAGTAGTGGCCGAAGTAGTAGAAGTACCCGGCCACCTGGAACCACGCCTCATGCGGGACTGGACGTTTGCGACCAATGTCGAGCCAGCCGTTGCGGGTGAACAGCCGGTCGAGCCAGTCGGTCAATACCTGATCGGTGATCGTGGTGTCTCCCCACAGCCGCAGAGCCACGTTGCATGCCTGCGACCGACCGAGACTCCCGCCGGGTCGATTGATGCCGCGACGAGGCTGCCACTTCAGGTACTCGCCGTACAGGTAGCTATGATCGGGCAGGCGTTGCCGCTGGATGGCGTCGATGGCTCGCTGCACGAGCTTCGTGGGGGCCTCGAACCCGGCTTGCTTCGCTTCGTAGAAAGCCACGAGTACAGCCGCGTTGACGAAGCTGATCGAGTCACTCGACGGCTGCTTCGTCTCGTACCGCATGTCGTAGTAGCCCCACCCGCCATCGACCGATTCGTACCGCCCGAGCAGGTCGATCTGCTGCCGGATCAGGGTGCCGATGGTCTCAGCGCGGACCTTGTCGTCCGTCTTCCGCCGGAGCAGCCGCACCAGAGCCTGGATCGAATAACAGTGGGTCCAGATGTTGTAGAGTGCATCCCCCGTCGCCCGCCGGACGGATGGCAGATGCTCGAACAGCCACTTCTCCCCGCGCTCGATCGACTGCTTCACATCCGCCCGTTCACCACCCGTTTCCATCAGCGCGGAGAGGCTCATCGCCGTGACCGCCGCCTTGAACGCGTCATGAGAACCGGGGATCGGCGAGTAGATGTTGAGGTCTTTGGTCAGCGTGGCCGACCCCCACGACCCGTTGGCCCGCTGCTCCAGTAACAGGAAGTCGACGCCCCGGCGAATCGAAGCATCGAGTTCCTCGCGCGGGACCGGCGGGATCTCCGCCGGTCGCGGAATGTCGTCGACCACGTGAGCAGCCACAACCTCCTCGGCGAGCGCCGAACGTCCGAGCAGGGCCCCCGCCGTGAGAGCCAACCACGAGCGGCGGGTCCAGGATTTCATCGACATTGATTGCTCCTTCGTCGGGCGGCGGGCCACATTTGTCATCCAGAGGCATGTTCTCTCAGATCAGCTAGACCTTGTCGAGTCGGGTTACCAGAGCCAGTACGAGTCGAGTGAGGGGGCCTCCGCAAGACGTTTGCTCAGCCCCCGTCACCGGCCCTCGCCCCACAGCGACGCCCAGTCCGAAGTCGTCCCGAGAGTGGGTGTGAGGGAGCAGCCCGAACAAGCTGCCGACTTTTCTGATGCACATACTCGCGCCAAATGCCCCTGTTCGAGTCCAGACTTTCGCTCCGCTGAGATGTCGTGGCTGAAGCATCCTCGTGGAGCACGAACGAGTGCCAGGCGACCGGTCTTTGCCCTCTCGCTCTGGTTTGGTAGCTTGCGGTCTTCTCCGGGTGACACAACACAGGGTAAACAGAGTCTACGGATGTCGAACGGCGATCCCGCACAATCTGGACCACACAGCGAGAGGAAGTCACGCCGATTTCTGGTTCCGCGTTCGCGACGGCTCACGTGCGATGTCCTCCATTTTCATAAGCAAGTTCCGCTCTGCCCGCATCACCGGCTGTGTGATCTGGGGCCACTCGACGCCATTCGGAAGGCGTGCCCGACGCGGATTTCCTGGCCGGTCCTGTTTCTGAAAGCCTTCGCCTTGATGGCCCGCGAGACTCCGGTCTTCCGACAGACTTGGATGTCGTTCCCTTGGCCTTCGATTTATCAACATGACTCCAGCACCGGAGTGCTGGCGGTCCAGCGCGAGTATTTAGGCGAGCCCTGGCTCTTTTGGGGCCGCTTCAAATCTCCCGAAGACAAACCACTCACGGAGATTCAGGGGCATTTGGACCATTACCAGCAACAACCTGTGGAGCAGGTCTTCAAGCGATACCTGCTGCTGAGTCAGATCCCCAACCCCTTCCGCAGATTCCTCTGGTGGTGTAACCTGCAACTCAGCGGAACCATGCGGGCCAGGCGGGTCGGGACATTCTTTCTGTCGACACTGGCCAGTCGCGGAGTCGAAATCGATTGCCCCCCCTCGTTTCAAACAGGCGTCCTCAGCTACGGTCCAATCGATGCACAAGGGCAGTCACGTGTGACACTGGCGTATGATCATCGTTTGATGGATGGACAGCTGGTCGCGAACAGTCTGCTGCGGATCGAGCAGATCCTGAATGGTGTGCTGGCGGAAGAGTTGAAGACTCTATCATCATTGAGCGAATTCAAGCCCGTTGCGCTTTGATTCTGCGGTTCCCCCCAGGATTCTCATGTCCGATTCCCTCGAAGGCAAAGTCGCACTCATCACCGGCGGATCGCAGGGGATTGGCCGGGTCGTGGCCACTGCTCTGGCCCAAAAGGGGATGAATCTGGTCCTGGCCGCTCGCTCTGTGGATAAGCTCGAAGTCGCTGCGGAGGAGCTGCGCCAGATCGGCGTCCGCGTCTTAACCGTCCCGACAGATGTGTCGAAGCGGGCCGATTTGGAACATCTCGTCGCTGCCGCTGTCGCCGAGTTCGGCGGGATCGATGTCCTGGTGAACAACGCCGGAATCGAGTCATTTCGAGTCTTCCATGAAATGCCGATCGAATTGATCGAGGCCACCATTCAGACCAACACGATCGGCACTCTCGTGTTGACGCGGCTCGTCATCCCGGTCATGCAGAGGAAGAGCTGGGGCCGCGTAATCAACATGTCCTCGACAGCGGCGATCCTGTCTCCGCCGTATGGAGCCATCTACGCGGCGACCAAGGCAAGTATGTTGCAATTCACAATGGCGTTGCGACTGGAATACTTCGGCACCGGGATTTCCGCCACGGCGATCTGCCCCGGTTTCACCGAGAACGGCGGAATCTACGAGACGATCATACAAGAAATGGGAAAAGGGGTTCCCTGGTTACTCCGCGGCACAACCGCCGAGACTGTCGCCAAAAAGGTCATCAAGGCTCTGCGGACTGACCCGCCGGTCATCATCGTCGATCGCCCCGGGGCTCGGGCTTTTTTTATTGTAGCCAGCCTCTTTCCTCGACTGGGTGAATGGGTCAGCCGAAAAGTCGCGCTCAGGTACTTTCGACGGCTGGCCACACAACGGGACGAGGGCGACTCGACGCCCCCCCAGTGAACGGGTGACTGAGACTGGTTTTGCACAATCGACCGGTGTTAGTCACACTGCGGGCATCGCGTTCCCCACTGTGGCCCCTGTTCCCGGAGAGTCGATCCGTGCTGCGACATCAGCTGATTCACCCCCAGATCAACCAGATCATTGGCCGAGCGGGCCACCACTCGAAGATCCTCATCGCGGACGGGAATTACCCCGCCTACAACACTCTCGGGCCGAATGCGGAGTTGGTGTGTCTGAATCTTTCGCCCGGGTTAGTGAGTTGTTGTCAGGTGCTGGAAGCCCTGCTGTCGGCGATCCCGATCGAGTCGGCCAATACGATGGGCATACCCGCCGATGACCCGTACGCCCTGCAAGGCGACCCGCCGGTTTGGAACGACTACCGCCGCATCTTCCAGGACTCGCAGCTCGGCATCGAGCTGCAGCCAATCCAGAAATGGGACTTCTACAATGCCGTCGCCAGCCGTGACCATGTGCTGACAATTCAGACCGGAGATCAGGCACTCTGGGCCAATCTGCTGCTGACGGTCGGGGTCCGCAAGCCGGGAGAGTGATCGCTGCAAGCTGTCGCGATTCGTCAGTTCAAAGCCCACCGGTTGCAACCGGTGGGCTTTTCGGTCACCGAGTTGTCGCGACTTCAGAAATCGCGACTCCCGGTTCTCCACATCAGTATCCCCCATTGATTATGATCCTGCTCAAGGCGTCACCAGGGGGCTGACGCCGCCCCGCTCGCCTGGATATTGGTGAAGTCTGATGAACTTTGGTTTTCTCACCCCTGCGATGCTCGTTGGACTGGCCGCCATGGCGCTGCCAGTGTTGGCCCACCTTATCAGCCGACGCAAGTTCGATATCGTTCAGTGGGGGGCCATGCAGTTCCTCCAGCTGGGGCGCAAGACACGCCGCCGTATCCGGCTGGAAGAGTGGCTGTTGATGCTGCTGCGAATGGGAGTGCTGGGGCTGATTGCTTTTGGGATGTCGCGTCCGTGGGCGAGTGGGGGAGCGATCTCTAGCCTGTCGGGTCGTGTGAGTCGCGATGTCGTACTGGTGCTGGATGGTTCATACAGCATGGGCTGGAAGGGGCCAGTGGAGACTCCCCGCGCGAAGGCGATTCAGTGGGGACACCAGTGCCTCGACACGCTTAGGCCGGGTGATACGGTCAGCATTCTGGATGTCCGTGACCAAGTGCAACTGGTCACGGAGACACCCACCGGAGACTTCGACTTCGCCCGCACATCGCTCGATGAACTCGCGGCTCCCTCCGGGTCATCCAACTTGGCAGCTGGCTTGCGGCAGGCGATTCAGATTCTCAGCCGGTCGTCGAATGTCTCGCGCGAGGTGATCGTACTGACCGATCGTCAGAAACTGCCATGGCGGTCCGATGATGTGTATCAGTGGACGCGGATTGAAGATTCGAGGAAACAGATGTCGGTCCCACCCCGCATCTGGGTCGTGGATGTCATTGGAGACATCAAGGACCGCATCAATGTGGCGGTCGGCAAACCGGAACTGTCGCGCGAGCTGACCGTGCCCGAGTTCCCGATCCGCGTGCGGGCCATGATCTCGCAGACCAACACGGAACAGCGCAGGGTCACCGCTCACTTCGAGGTCGATGGCCAACGCCTGCCCGAGAAATCGCAATCCCTCGACCTCCCCGTCAACGGCGAAGGCTCGGTCGAGTTCGAACACCGCTTCACCGAAACCGGCAGCCACCTCGTCAGTATTGTCGTCGACCCGGACAACTTGCCGGGTGACGACCGGGCCGACGCAATTGTTGAAGTCGCGGATGGGATTCCTGTCCTCGTCGTCGATGGAGATCCCAATCCCGATCCCACGCAGTCCGATTCGTTCTTCGTGACCTCGGCCTTCTCGGCAGTTCGGGACACTCCTTGGGTCCGGGCCGATAACGTCAGCTGGCTCGACTTCAACTCGCAATCGCTCACTGGCAAAGCGGTCGCCTGGGTACTGAACGTTCCCACGCTAACCGTGCCGCAAGCGGACGCCCTCGTCAAGTTCGTGGAGGAGGGCGGGACCGTCGTCTTTGCCGCCGGGAGCAAGTCGCAAGCGGGCTGGTATCCCGGTTTGCCCGAGCCGCTTAGCCAGAAACTCAGCCCCGCGAAATTGATTGAGGTCCAGAGCGACACCGACCTCAAGCTGGGGGCGATGCGTCTGGATAGCGAGAGTCTCAACACCCCCTGGCTGGAGCGGTTTCGCCAGGAGCAGGGCGTCGATCTGACCTCGATCCGGTTCTCGAAGTGGTGGCGGATGGAACCCGTCGCGGGCGACCCCGCTCCCGTCGACAAAGACGGCAAGCCGATCGCCGAAGTGCCCGGCGAACCCGCCAAAGAGCGCGCTGCGGGTGGAACGGTTCTGGCTAAGCTGGAGAACGGGGCTCCGTGGCTGATCGCCAAACGACTGGGCCAGGGGACCGTCGTGCAGATGTCGACGCCACTCGATTCCGACTGGTCAACGCTGCCGAGCAAGAATGACTTCGTGCCCTTCCTGCACGAGGTCGTGTTTAACTACTCGACCCAGCGGACCAGCCGTAACGTTGACATGGGAACCCCGCTGGTCCTCGATCAGGCTCCGCTGGGTGAATTGATCGTGAAGGGACCGGATGGCAAGGAGTCACGCACTCCCTCCAAACTCGAAGGCGACCGCCGCACTGCCCGCTTCGCGCAAACCACTCTCCCCGGCGTCTACGAAATGCGTTCCGCAGCGGGGGCCGGAAAGCCCGAGCGGTTCGTCGTGAACTTCGACCGAGCCGAGTCGGACCTGACCCCGCTCTCGCCGCCTGAAGTCGAAGTCCTGACGAAGCGGGAGCTGGTCTTCACCGCCGATGCGGAGTCGGTCGCGAAGAACGCCACGGATCAGAAAGCGCGCTCCGAGTTCTGGTGGTGGCTGCTACTGATCGTTCTGGGCATGCTGGTGTTCGAGGTCGTCATGACCCGCCGCCTGGTCCAGGGGGGGCATGTGCTGCTCGATTCGGGCATGGCGTAAGGTCGAAAGCCTCCCGTAAATCCGAGTGAGAGGTATGCGTCCTACGGCGGCCACGAGCCGGTCTGGCACTGCCTGTTTCACCAGCGCCAACTGTCGGTCATTATGTGCCTCAGGAAAGTCATCCCCTGCCCCCACTCCCCACTGGCGTCTTGACCTTTTAAGGAGGAGTTGACGGTGGGGCGAGGGCCGGGGTGGCCTGATGAAACGGCGTTTGGCACCAGTCCACATTGGCCAACCACCGACACCCACCCCGCCTCATCGAGTGCTTCAACTTGCCACAACCAACCCTCTAAAATCTGTGTAAATCTGTGTAAATCTGTGTAAATCTGTGTAAATCTGTGTAAATCTGTGTAAATCTGTGCCATCTGTGGACAAACAATCTGCACGAGAGAAGCCCGATTCAGAGTGATTTGGTCCACAGATTTCGCAGATTGGCACCGATTAAAATCTCGGCAATCGCCCGATTCTCGGTCGCCGGGCGAGGGAGGTCGACTCACAAAACAACATTCACCGAGAGGGCCGAATCTGCCCAGCAATCGCTCGTTTCATTAGGAGAGGGCCGGGGTGAGGGGGACAGAGCGAGCGGTGTGGCAAGCCGAAAGTCACATCAAGCACCGGGAAATGAGGAGCCGAATCTCACAGCTGCCTACTGTTCTGTGAACAGTATTGCCCTGTTGTCTATGCCTCAGAAAAGTCGTCTGAACTTCATCACAGATCCCAGTCATCGCGTCACCTCGCATGAGCAGCCTCAATCCAGCAACTCGAAAGTGTGAAACGCAGAGGACGCCGAGAAAGGCATTCCTTTCGAACTCTGCGTCCTCCGCGCCCTCTGCGTTTTCACGACGCTCTTCCCTCGCGTTCGATGTGTCACCTGCGGATGTCGTGAGTTCTGTGCTGGCCAAGGCTTCTGGTTTGAGGGCAGCCGACTTTTCAGACGCACACACGCTGCCCAGCCCCACTTAGCTCACAAATTGAACTCTGCTCCCGTCGCGGATAAAGTAAGGGCTCACCGTTGTGGTGACGATGGTGTTCACCGGCCCTCTGTTCCAGAGAGTTTCCCTGAATGATTGACCCCGTTGACCGTTGGACCAGCGAAGACTCTGGCGATCTGTATGATGTCCCGCGTTGGGGCAAAGAGTATTTCACGGTCGGTCAAAATGGAAATTTGCTGGTCCATCCGGATCGCGATCCGGCCCAGAGCCTGGATCTCAAGAAGTTGATTGACCGGCTGGTGCAGCGCGGTCTCGACCTGCCCATCCTGGTGCGTTTCAATGGCATCCTCAAGGACCGCATGAAGGAGCTGCATGATGTCTTCGATCACGCGATCCGCGAACACGATTACAAGGGGAAGTATTGCTGCGTCTACCCGATCAAGGTGAACCAGCAGCGCGAGGTCGTCGAGAAGATCATCGAGTACGGTCGTCCGTTGGGGTTCGGACTGGAGGCGGGGAGCAAACCGGAACTGATGGCGGTGATCGCGCTGGCCGACGCGACCACGCCGGTGATCTGTAACGGCTTCAAGGACGATGAATTCATCGAGATGGCGATGATCGGTCAGAAGATTGGCCGTAACATCATCCCCGTGGTCGAGAAGATGTCCGAACTCGACCTGGTCCTCAAGTATGCCGAGAAACTGGGCGTCCGCCCGCAGATCGGGATGCGAGTGAAACTCGCCACGCGCGGGTCGGGGCGGTGGCAGTCTTCTGGCGGCTACCGCTCGAAATTCGGCCTGACCGTCAGCGAGCTACTCAAGTGCTACCAGAAGCTCGAATCGCTCGGCATGGCCGATTGCTTCCAGCTGCTGCACTTCCACCTCGGCAGCCAGATCACCAACATTCGGCAGGTGAAGGGGGCCGTGACCGAGGCGATTCGCGTGTATGCCGACCTCGCTAAGCGCGGGGCGGGACTGAAGTACCTCGATGTCGGCGGCGGACTCGGGATCGACTACGACGGCTCGCAGACGAACTTCGAATCGAGCATGAACTACACTTGGCAAGAGTACGCCAGCGATGTCGTGTACCACATCCAGACCGTGTGTGATGAGGTCGGCGTCCCGCACCCGAATATCATCACCGAGAGCGGCCGCGCGATCGCCGCCTTCCACAGCGTGCTCGTCTTCGGCACCCTCGGCGTCACCAACCAGGGGGACGTGACCGAGATCCCCACCGAGATCCCCGAGATCTACGAACAGCCACTGCACGACCTGCTTTTTTCCTATCAGGACGCGACCGCCCGCAACGTGTTGGAGACCTACCACGATGCAATCCAGGCTCTCGATACCGCCACCACGCTGTTCAGTGCCGGGTATCTGCCACTCGACCAGCGCGTGATTGCCGAGAACCTGTTCTTTGCCATCATTCATAAGATCCGCAAACTGGTTCAGGATCTCGACTACATCCCCGAGGAACTCGCTGGACTCGACCGCACCCTCTCCGACACCTATTACGGCAATTTCTCCGTCTTCCAATCCGTCCCCGACAGCTGGGCCATTAAACAGCTGTTCCCGGTGATGCCGATCCACCGACTGAACGAGCAGCCGACACGGCACGCGGTGATTAGCGATGTGTCATGCGACTCGGACGGCAAGATCGACGCTTTCATCGACCAGCGCGATGTCAAGAAGACGCTGCTGCTGCACCCCTACGATGGACACCATTATTATATCGGTGTGTTCTTAATCGGCGCGTATCAAGAAATCCTGGGCGACCTGCATAACTTATTTGGCGACACGAACGCCGTGCATGTCGATTTAAGCCCATCCGGTGAGGTCGAACTCAACCAGATCCTCAAGGGCGAAACCGTCAGCGAAGTCCTCGACTACGTTCAGTTCAAAGGCCACGACCTGATGGACTTGTTGCAAGTCTCGATCAACGCTGCCGTTCAAGAACGCCGCATCACCCCCGCCGACGCCACCCGCTTCACCCAGTTCTACGAAGACGGGTTAAACGGGTACACCTACCTCGAAGAACCGGACGGGGAGTAGTTCGATAGCGAACGAGCAGACGTGAGTCCCCCGTGCCCGAGCAACGTTTTCTGCCCCAACAGCTCCTCCCAGCACGGCGGACTTACGTCCAGCCGCTCGCTGCCGAGAGCCCCGTAGGGTGGGACAAGCCGCTCTGGGCGCAGGCCCACCATTCCGAGAACACACGCCATACATGGTGGGCCTGCGCTCCAAAGCGAGCTTGTCCCACCCTACGTTACTCACGCAGGAAGAGGTTCTCAAAGAGTATCTCTTCCGTCAAACTGAACTCGACTCGAAAATCAAGACTGCCAAGAAGGCTTTAAAGAAGCTCGCACGCGAACTTAGGAATACAGATGCCTACCTAGATCGCCATATTACGGGATTCATGGTTCGCTTCCGTACCAAATTCGGATACGCCGTATCTCCTCTGACTCCAGTCATCTGCATCAACGTCGCCCAAAAGTATACGCCCAGCCAACTTCGCTCGCTTGGGATTCCAGAAATCCCGCGACTGTTCAAAAAGGTTTCGATCAAAGTGCTGGAGGGAGAATTCGAGACACTCTCGGTGCGAGAAGGTCGTTTTCTACGGGGTTCTGTTCTCGCGAGCCCCATTGACTTTGGAAAGCCACTGGTTGGCGGCGTACCGATTTCGAAGAATCAGCAGGCATCCAAATACGGAACACTAGGAATGCTGTTTCAAGAGATTGGCCAAGAACCGGTCGGCTTTACGTGCCAGCATGTCGCGGGTGGTGTCACCCAGTCGATTGATCAAATTGGCCCCAGCTCGACGACACGCGACATTGGTGCTGTCGAGAGCTCGGTGCTCGGGGACTGTGATCATTTGGGCGTCATCGAGACGCTGGATTGTGCAGCGATTCGCTTCCCGAATCAACCTGGACTGATATTTCCGGTTCAACCCGGAGCGTGGATTCGTGGGATCAACATCGGTCCGGAAGAACACATCCCTCTGAAAATGTACTTTTCCAGCACCCGTGTTGGAGTCGCAGAGATGAATCGGCCCGTATTCAAGTTTGGAGCGGCATCAGGAGTCCTGACCCAGGGGCGAATATCAGATGACGACCTTGCCGAGGGCGTGATCGTTGGAGACAAGGATTTCAGACACAACTTTTCCATCGATGGCGATGAGTCTTTTGTCCAAGATGGTGACAGCGGTTCGGTCATTGCCATCAAGAAGCGAGTCGCTGGTGAAATTGCATTCGTTGCCATCGGGATTCTCTTCGCGAGGCTCAGCAATGGGTTCAAGACGGGTATTGCCTGCAATATGTCACACGTGATCCAAAAACTCGCTGGCGTAATCCCCAACGAATGGATGCACCCTCGATAGTGCCCTTTCATAGAGAGAGATATTTTGATGTCACGCAACGAGTCTCGCGGAGTGTGTCTGAGCTTGGCTCTGACATTTTCTGCCATGTTTCTGTGGTCTTCGGTTGTGAAAAGCGAAGGAACACTTCACGGTATTCGGTGTCGCAGATCGCAGCCTCAAGTGCTGCCTTTGCAGAAGCAGATTGTCTTTGCGCCTTGGAAGTTCAGTCCGATTGTCAAGCGAGTCTCGAATGACGCCGTGTTCTACGACTCCTTGATCGAGGAAGATTTGCCAGCGACCTTGCAAGTTTTGGCGGTTGGCAATGGTGTGGACTCGAATTCTCCTGCGTATCCGTTCTTCCTAGGTCCAGAAAGCCCGGACGCCTTTGCATTGATTCGCGGAAACGATGTCACCGTGTTTCCCCGTGCCTTCATTTTTGATCCCGTAGTGAGAACTTTTCCATTGATGGATCGAGACATTATCGCGAGTGCTCGATTTGATAAAATCCTTGTGGATTCCGAGGATACTCCAACTATTATCACAAGGTCTCTAGATCGTCTTTTGTCTGCTCATGGAGAGAAGGACGCCGAGGTCAGCCTCTCGATCATCGGGCCTCTGATTACACGTGAACGTGAAGGAAAGTTCCTGTTAAAGACCGAGCCAGACATCGGTTCGGATCAGGTCACATGGTTTGAATTGGAGGAAGGGTCGACTTTTGTTGGCGACAAGAAATTTCAACTCGATGATTTATTGATACCTACTATTTCCCAGACTCAGGCAATTGAAGACGACTTGGCCTACTGTGTTGTTATCCACAGGCGAGTGGATAACTTCTGGGTCCATCGTTTGGTGCCGTTGAATAAATCTGGATATTTCTCAGCCAATGGGGCGTTCGTTCGCAAAGTATCCCCTAAGTCCGATGATGTCTCTCTGTCACAGAGATGGAAGGATATGTTCGATCGGAATGTAGTGTTACAAGATGGTGACATCCTAGAACTCACCATCCTGAACCTTGTGGAACCGTTTCGCCATTCATTGGTCACGTCCCCTTGAGTCTCTCTAGTCGACGTGTAAGCTGCGTTTGGAACTTGACTAACGGACCATTACGTCATCGGCGACTTCTCCGCCATCGCGCGGGCCGTCATGAGCAACCCGACGGGCGTCTAACCCGAGGTCGGCGAGGAGTTCGGCTCGTTCGCCGTGCTTGATGAAGCGGTCGGGGATGACCAGGCACTGGATCTGGCGAGTGGCGGGCTTAAGTTCAACGGGTTGCAGCTTGACCCAGATCGCAACGTGAGCCAGCGACCAGGCAGCGACATTGCGGCTTCCTCAGCGCGGTCGCGAATCCTCGTGGTCCAATCACGACATGAATTCACGATCTCCCCAGAAGTCTCGCGTGTGCTAAGGAGAACGGACAGAAGAAGCTGACCGTGGGATAGGCTTCCAGCCTGTCTATTCGCGGGAGTTGACAGGCTGGAAGCCTATCCCACGGGGCAGACAAGTCTGCCCCATCGCCTCAGATTGACGGCGAGTGCAGCGGGTGATTCTGCGAAACTCCGCGTAAGCTTCGGCCATTGACCATGACTTCGAACACTCCTCCGCCTGGGTGTGATTTGTGGTCGGCCTGACTGACTGTGTGGAAAGTCGACGGAGCAGCCCCCCTGTCATTGTTGATCTAACCGTTACATTCTGAGTGGAGTGTTTCTTGGTCGCGGCTTTTTCGATGGTGATTGCTAGAAACAAGTTGATTTCAGGTTCGGCGGCAGATTCAGCCGATTAACCGGGTACGATGGAGTCGTTGTTCTGGTCGCTGTGAGGCGAACCTTGTTCCGAAGGATTGGAACACTCAGCAGCTGTCGCTGATTCAGTGACCGTTTGGGAGTGTTCAGATGTTGTTCCCCACTTTTCGTCCCTCACTGTGGCCTCTGTGCGCTCTGGCCGGGGTGTTACTCGTCTCGGGATGCGTGACAAAGCGGAGTTCGACCCGTATTACACATTCGTCGGATCGCGTGTTTCGCCACGTGACTCCCGATCAGGAATACAACCCACAAGCCGACCCGATCCCCATGACTCCGCCCGCTCCTCGGGATGCGGACCCGCCCCCCCCGACCCGCAGCACGTCGGACCTGCCACCGGCTCCACCTCGTGATGATTTCGAATCCGCCGAGCGTCCAGGCCGTCACAGTGCTAGTTTCGGTCCATATACCGGGCGCGTGACCCCCGCGTCGAAGTCGTCCGATCAGGTAGAATCCAGCCTCTAGCGCCGCATTAGGGCGACGGATGAGGGTGCGACGGACAGACGCGCCCCGGAACTCCACCACCGAGCGTTGTCAGGAGTTGGATAGCCGGGTTGCCGTGGGTCACTTCTTCTGTGACTTCGACCACGCATCCTTTAGCGTCACGGTGCGGTTGAAGACCAGCTTGCCCGGCTGGGTGTCGCGGCTGTCGCTGATGAAGTACCCCAGCCGTTCGAATTGGACTGGGCGGCCATCCTCGAAGGCCGAGAGCGATGGCTCGAGCTGGGCCTCAGAGAGCACATCGAGAGACGCCGGATTCAGATAGCTCTTCCAGTCTTCGCCGTCCGGAACTTGGCTCAGGTCCTCGATCTTGCACAAGTGGTCGTACAGTCGCACTTCCGCCGGGATCGAGTGATTCGCCGAGACCCAGTGGATCGTCGCCTTGACCTTTCGCCCATCGGGAGAATCGCCGCCGCGCGTCGCGGGATCATAGGTCGCACGGACTTCGGTGATGTTCCCAGCTGCATCTTTGACGACGCTCGTACACTTGATGAAGTACGCCCAGCGCAGACGCACTTCTCGACCGGGTGACAAGCGGAAGTAACCCTTCGGCGGGTCTTCCATGAAGTCGTCCCGCTCGATGTACAGCTCGCGCGAGAACGGCACTTGTCGAGTTCCGGTAGTCGCGTCCTCGGGGTTGTTGACTGCGTCGAGCTGCTCGGTCAGGTCGGCGTCGTAGTTCTCGATGACGACCTTGATCGGGCGCAGCACCGCCATGCGGCGTTCAGCTTTCTTGTTGAGATCGTGTCGCAGGGCGTTCTCCAGTACGACCATGTCGGTCAGCCCGTTGTACTTCGTGATCCCCATCTCGGCACAGAAGGCCCGCAAAGCCTCGGGCGTGTAGCCCCGCCGCCGCAACCCACACAGTGTCGGCATTCGCGGGTCATCCCAGCTGGAGACGAACTTTCCCTGAACGAGTTCCAGCAGCTTACGCTTGCTCATCACCGTATAAGTCAGGTTCAGCCGCGCGAATTCGTGCTGCCGCGACGGGAAGATGCCGAGCTTCTCGATGCACCAATCATACAGTGGCCGGTGAGCGTCAAATTCGAGTGTGCAGATCGAATGCGTCACCTGCTCGATCGAGTCGCTCTGCCCGTGGGCGTAGTCGTACATCGGGTAGATGCACCACTTGTCTGCGGTGCGGTGATGGGGTGCATGCTTGATCCGGTACAGCAATGGGTCACGCAGCAAAAAGTTCGGCGACGCCATGTCGATCTTAGCGCGCAGCACATGGGTGCCATCGGGAAACTCGCCCGCCCGCATTTTGCGAAACAGATCGAGATTCTCCGCCACCGGACGGTCTCGATGCGGGCTGTGGGTGCCCGGCACCTGCGGCGTCCCGCGCTGCTGGCTGATGACCTCGCTCGACTGGCTATCGACATAGGCCAGCCCCAGTTCGATCAACTTCTCGGCCCACAGATAGAGTTGTTCGAAGTAGTCGCTGGCGTAGAACAACCCGTCCCACTGGAACCCGAGCCAGCGGACATCGTTCTGGATCGACTCGACGTATTCGGTCTCTTCGGTCGTCGGGTTCGTGTCGTCGAATCGCAAGTTGCACTTGCCGCCGAACTCCTTCGCCAAGCCGAAATTCAAACAGATCGACTTCGCATGTCCGATGTGCAGATACCCATTCGGCTCGGGAGGAAACCGCGTCTGCACCCGCCCAGCGTGCTTTCCAGCTGCGACATCATCGGCCACGATCTGGCGAATAAAGTCGAGGGGACGTTCGGACGGAGCAGCAGACGAATTCGGCACAGCTTCAGACATGACGGTTCCACACGGGCACGGGGTATGAGTAAGTGCATGTGTAGGATAGCAATTCAAGAGCGAGTTCTCCCACGGGAATCTGGAGAACACATCGGACCGATCAGTTCATCGACTTGCTCAAAGACTCAAGGACTCGCATAAAAAGAATCTGCCAAATCTGATATTGATTGTGTGTTCTCCTGGAGTTACTCTCCACGAAGTCATGGATTCCTGACGTTTTCTCGATCAAGGATGATCCCACAAAGATAGGAGTAGTCGCATGTATCGCTCTGTCAAATCGTTGGTCTTGACTGTCGCAACTCTCATTCTCGCTGGGGGGGGGGCTGATCGCTGGTGATCACACTGTTACGGAAGAAGGCTCCGGTGCCCAGCCCCAAGAGGTCTACTGTCGTCTGTATATGTTTACCTTCACTCCCCCCTACTTCTACGGATACGCTCCCCAAGGGGACTACATGGAAATGGATGTCGCGTCTCAGACGCCGTTGCCCATGATGCCCGGAATGTTTTATTACGAATACGAACACCCATACCCTGATCTGGTGGCGGATGAGATGTATCAGGCCAAGACCTTCCTTCGATCAGGCTACGGGCCGGGGTACAACTATCAAGAGGTTTCCTCCGAAACCTGGATCGGGAACTAGACAGTCCAGCGAGATCCCTCATGCGCAGGTCCGGCTTTACCATTACCGAACTTCTCGTGTCGCTGGCGATTGTCGGTCTGTTGATGTCACTCCTCCTCCCCGCCGTGCAGAGTGCTCGCGCCTCAGCACGGCGGGTGGAGTGTCGTAACCATCTCAAGCAAATTGGAGTGGCGATTCACGTCGTCCAAGATGCCAAACAGCGATTCAGTTCCGATCCCAAAGTCCTCTACCATCACGGAATGGGAGTTCCCGGATATAATCGAGGGGCTAGCTCGGCCTTTTACGAATACAGTCCTGTGTTTCGATGTCCTGCGGACCCGAATTCCGGGTCTAAGGACACTTGGCGTTCGTATCAGGCATCGACCGGGGCCGTACTCGGCGCGGGAAACGGCTATTACCAAGTGAGTCACCACCCTCACTTAACGGAATTCCGCAATGCGAGCGAGTTCACCGACGGACTTTCGCAAACGACGGCGTTTTCCGAGCAGGCGATATTGACCAACGCCGATCTCAGTCAGCCGGTCGATGATCCCAAGAAATTCGCATTGTGGCTGTCGGGCCCGGCGTGGATCGCTGGAGTCTCGGAGCAGCAGTACATCCAAGCCTGTCGAACTCCGGGGAATACTGCCTTTCCACTATTTCGCCCGGAACAACGATACGGCTACACTCACCTACTTACTCCGAATTCTCGCGGGTGCTGGAACAATGCCCCGGTCAACGATCTGCGATTGGAAGCGTACATGCCGGCCAACAGCTATCACACCGGCGGCGTGACTGTGCTGTTCGTGGACGGACACGTCTCATTCATCTCGGACTCCGTCGACGCTCAAGTCTGGCAGGCCGCAGGCACAATCAGCGGACACGAGTCCGAGTCCATCGAGTTCTAAGATTTTAGAAAGGTTCACGGTGAGCAAGTTGAATCGCCGCAAGTTCTTGTGGGTCGTTGGGGGCCTCAGCGCCTGGGCAGGTTGTTCCAAAACGCCCCCGCCCCCGGCGTTTATCGCCGACCTGCAGCTTCTGTCTCGCGATGGAACTCCACTGGCCGAAAAGTGGACCATCCCGATCGAGAACCCGATCGATCCGACCCTTCAATATCAGATCGTGGCCGACCATCTCAGGGAGTATGGAGGACGCCAGGTCGTGGCCCCCGATCAATGGGATTTTGTCGTCAACGTGGAACACGAGGGCGAACAACTGCCGATCGGCGGGCCATTTCACGCGAAGAAGTGGTTTGGAGAAGAATGCGTGGGCGATTGTCGCGGCGAGTTGATCTGGGAATCTCCGGATTGTCCCCCGACGATCAAACCGGAAGTCCAATGGAAATGGGGCCACTGTCGAGTCCACAAACCTGCTGAATATACTTTCGTCGTGTACCTCCTCCCCACCATCGTCCGCATCGGGGGCGGCGATATGATGATCGATCACGGACCGGGGATTGAGATCTTTCGAAAAGAGTTCGTTGTCGAACCGGGGAAGCCTCCCCAGGCAGGGCTTTCGATGTGTGTCAAAAATGGAGACGTGATACCACGGTCGATTCACCGAAAGATGAGACAGAGGAAAAAGGGATGACAATTGCTCGTGATGGCGTCTCTGCTCACCGGACATCGTTCTGAATCGACGCGACGTATTCGGTCTCTTCGCTGGACGGATTCGTATCATCGAATCGCAGGTTGCACCCGCCCAGCGTGCTTTCCAGCTGCGACATCATCGGCCACGATCTGGCGAATAAAGTCGAGGGGACGTTCGGACGGAGCAGCAGACGAATTCGGCACAGCTTCAGACATGACGGTTCCACCGACGGCAAGAGTTCCAGACGATCGCGCCCGTAGGATAGCAGGCTGCGGAATTCGAGACACGGGAGAATCCGTACGAGCCGGGCGGCGTGGCCTGGTCCCGGCTCATCCCAATTGACCCCCATCGAAGACCGCCGTACACTGAATTCGTAGTGATATTCCACCACGTGATGTGCCTCCCGAGACTGTTCGAAAGGGAACTGAGATGGTTCGATTCATACGACAGACTGTTTTTCTGGGGGCTCTCGTCGGCGGGAGTCTGCTCTCTTTGCCACTCTTGGCTGAGCCTAAACTCCAAACAGAAGCCGCCTCGGCCCCAGACGCATTCCCCATCCGCTTCTCGTATTATCCGGCCCTCGCTGAGAAGAACTCGGATGGGCTGGAGAATGCCGGTGTGGTGATTTTGCTTCATGGCGACAAGGGCAGCCGGATCAATTGGGACAAGCTTTCTGCACCCGCAGGCCAGCCCTCTTTTCCCGGCGTACTGCAGGACCAGGGCTACGCCGTTGTGACTGTCGATCTTCGGAAGCATGGCCAAAGTGTTCTGGAAGGTCGTGAAGACCCGATTCAGAACGACGATTACGCCAAGATGGCAGCGGGTGACCTGAAGTCGATCAAGGACTTTCTCCAAAAAGAGCATCAGGAGAAAAAACTCAACATGGGGAAAATGGCCATCGTGGGAGCGGGTTTCAGCGCCCCCGTCGCGACGGCGTTTGCCGAGTACGACTGGCTTCAGAAGCCACATGATGATTCCCCCGTACCGGCCATGCGGACCCCACGCGGTCAAGACGTTAAGGCGATCATCCTGCTCTCTCCGGATGCCGCTGCGGGCCGCTTGCAGACGAATAAATCGCTGGTGTTTTTGAATAAGCAAAACCTGGCGTTTCTGTTTTTCGTCGGCAAGCAGGATGGGGCCGACAAGGGGGCTGCCAAGAATTGCTTCAAGGCCTGCGCTGGAGGAACGAAGAAGGCCGAAGGACGTGTCGAACTGCTAGAACCGGATATGAAGGACCGGGGGACAGATCTGCTGGGGAAAGCTCCACAGTTCATTGAAATCCCGATGCTCAAGTTTCTGGACACTCACCTGAAGAAGATCACGGTCCCCTGGGTCGACCGCCGCAGCCGCTTAGAGCGGTAACTGGGACGTGGGATAGGCTTCCAGCCTGTCATAGTTCTCGTAAGACGACCGGCTGGACGCCTCACCCACGATGAGTGAATCAACACCCGCCCCAGAAATCCGCCAACTCCGTGCCGACATCGAGCGGCACAACCGCCTCTATTATGTCGAGGCCCGTCCGGAGATCTCCGACGGCGAGTTCGACCGGCTCCTCAAACGCCTGCAACAGCTCGAACAGGCTCACCCCGAACTCGACTCCCCCGACAGCCCGACGCACAAGGTCGGTGGGGCACCGATCACGGGATTTCACACGGTCGAACACCGGCTGCCGATGTTGTCGATCGACAACATCTATACCGAGGACGATCTGCGAGAGTTCGACGAGCGAGTCCGCAAGCTGCTGGCCGTCGAGGCGGTCGAGTACACCGTCGAGTATAAGATCGATGGCGTCGCGCTGGCCCTCATCTACGAACATGGCCATCTCGCCCTTGCTGTGACGCGCGGGGACGGTCGGCAAGGCGACGACATCACGCACAACGCCCGCACCCTCGGCGGTATCCCGCTGCGGCTGTCGGTCGACAATCCCCCGCCGATCCTCGAAGTTCGCGGCGAGGGATACATCTCCAACACCGACTTCGCCCACCTCATCGCCGACCAGCGCGCACGCGGTGAAGAGACGTTCGCGAATCCCCGCAACACGACTGCCGGGGCACTCAAGCTGCTCGACCCGAAGCTGTGTGGGGCGCGGCGAGTGCGGTTCCTGGCGCATGGTCGGGGGTATATTGAGGGGGAACCGTTCGCGACGCACCTGGAGTACCTCGCCTGGTTACGCACAGCGGGCGTGCCGACTACGCCGCACGTCGAGGCCCGCACCGGCATTGAGGCCACCCTCGAACTCTGCCACACGATGATGGAGAACCTGCACAGCCTCGATGTCGAGGTCGACGGCTTGGTGGTGAAGGTCAACTCGTTCGCCCAGCGCGAGCAGCTCGGGGCGACCTCGAAGGTGCCCCGCTGGGTGGCGGCGTATAAGTGGGAGAAATACGAGGCGAGTACGCAGGTGCTCTCGATCGATGTTCAAGTCGGTAAGACGGGCACGCTGACTCCGGTGGCCAACCTCGCGCCGGTCGAGATCGCCGGGACGACGGTCTCGCGGTCGAGTGTGCATAACCGCGAGGAACTCGATCGATTGGGCCTGAAGATCGGCGACTGGGTGATCGTCGAAAAGGCGGGTAAGATCATCCCGCACATCGTGCGCGTCGAAGAGGATCGTCGTACTGGCGAAGAGCAAGTCTTCGTCTTTCCAACCGCGTGCCCGGTGTGCCATGCCGAGGTCGCGAAGGACGAGGGCGGCGTCTACATCCGCTGCCAGAACCCCGCCTGCCCGGCCCAGCTCAAAGAGGGTTTGCGATTCTTTGCCTCTCGGCAGGCGATGGATATCGAGGGACTGGGGACCAAGCTGGTGGAGCAACTGGTCGACGTGGGGTTCGTGATCGGGTTCGCGGACCTGTACCGACTGAAGGTTAGACGCGACGAGTTAATCGCATTGGAACGGCAGGGAGACAAGTCCATCGACAACCTCCTGGCCGGGATCGAAGCCTCGAAGACCCGCCCGCTGTTCCGGTTGCTCACCGCTCTCAATATCCGGCACGTCGGAGTCTCGACCGCGCGGGCGCTGGCCGACCACTTCGGCAGCCTCGCAGCCATCCGTTCCAAGACGGAAGCAGAACTCGCCCAAGTGCCCGACATTGGCCCGATCGTGGCGACAGCCATCGCCACTTTCTTCGGCTCCGAGTTCGGCCAGCGGATCGTCGATGGGCTGGTCGAGAACGGCGTCGCTCCGCCGCCCGTGGAGGTCAAAGCGGTGGCCAGCGAGGCTGCCGGAGTAGGCAAACTCGCAGGCAAAACCGTGGTCGCGACCGGAGCGTTAAAGAGCTTCACCCGCGATGGCATTAAAGACTACATCCACGCCCAAGGCGGCAAAGCGGCCAGCAGCGTCTCCAAGAAAACCGACTTCGTCCTCGCGGGTGAGGACGCCGGAAGTAAACTCGAAAAAGCCCGCGAACTCGGAGTTCGGGTACTCACCGAAGCCGAATTCCTGGCCGAATACGGCCCCGAGGGAGCGGAAGGGGTCTGTTCTCCTTGTTGACTCAAATGACCAAACAATGAGACCGTCTCTTTTCTACTGAGGAAGCAGCATCGAACAGCGTAGACGACATTGTCGGTGGCCAGCAGCCGAAGTGGTGTACTGCATTGAGTTGTGGCGACACTCGATTTCAGACATCTCCGTCTCGAAGTCGCCCCTGCCTCCGAAGCTCTATCGCCACAAAGGGTGCTTCTTGCTCCAATTTCCAGAGAGGAAGCGGCTGATTGTCTCTTCCAATCAGATACTCTTCAGCAGCATCTTCTCGTTGTCGACATGGAATCGGATCGTTCAGATGTAAACGATTGATCGTGTTTTGTATGCTCATCTGAAGTGGTTTCGAAAGCTTTCGGTTGGGGTTTACTTGAAACCCGACAAGTTCGAGTTGGAACCATCCATCCTGAATGTCAAATGGATCAAGTACATCACCGAAATCCAACTTCAGCGAATTCAGCCTTGAACAAGCCAGTCGATAATTCTTCCATTCGTAGACTTTGTCCCAACACTTCGATTTCGGGACCATGTGGTCGACCGACCCTGCTCCGGTCTCAGTATGAATACGAAAGCATGAGTACGCACAAATCTGATGATATTCTTCCATCATGTCTTTGATCACCAATCGCCAATATGGGGGAAACTTGTCTGGCTTGATCACCGCTCGGCTGGCAGCGCGATATTCAATTGGCTTACCGTGCTGGCGAGGTGGATCGGGACTCTCCCCCACCATTTCTGCAATGGCTCGCAGTCCTGGTTGACGAACAGTTTCGTCGAATGTGGATGGTTCTGGAGCGGGTTCGACACGAATCATTTCGGCACCTTGCCGTTCGGAAAGTGATCCGACCATCGAACCCAAAAGCGATCGGTCTCACCAAGACATTTCTGGAGTTCTTTGGTCACTTCCTTGATCTTGTCAGCCTTCGGGTTTGCCTCTCTCAAGACTTCGAGTGCCGCTAAAACTGCCTTTTCCCCTTCCGGAGAACGTTCCGTGGGGAGATCAAACGCTTCGCTCATCAACCAGTATGAGGCACCCCCTAACCGTACAAACGGGCGATTCTTGATTTCGACCTGCCCCGTTTTCTGATCGAGGTCCATGTCGAACCAAGCGTCTTGTTCACGATCGAAGAGCGGTTCAGCCGACACCATGACGAGTGGCGAATGCGTTGATGCGATCAATTGGATCTCAGCGGATTTGTGGATTACCTTGATCATTTTGATGAGCGAGCTGAGTATCGTCCTCTGCCAGCGGGGGTGCAGGTGGCATTCTATTTCGTCGATTAGAAAAACCACTTGTTGTGTTCGCTCTTCGCCCAACAATTCTACTGCTCGCCGATGCTCAGACCATGTCCAGGTGAGCATATACGCCAGCTGGGCAATTCTCCGGATACCCGCTGAGGCATGCAGAATGGGAACTGCTGAACCGGCACCAATCTTGATGTTTGGAATGTCGCGAGAGTCATCGATCGAAATTCGTGTCGAGGGCTTCGCCTGCAATTTGTCTCCAGTATCGGAAGATGGCGAAAGTTGGTCCAGCACGGCGTTCATGTTGCTTGATTCAATACTTTTTGAGGCGATCCACCCCGCCCAGTCGTCAATCAACCCTTTGCAGACGCGAACTGGGGTTGTGGTTCCCTTGACCGCCCTGTCCGACCCATTCAGTACCTCATTCGAAGTGAAGACATAACCGGGAAGTTGATCCTGAATGTCGACCTTGCCCTTCGTGTTCCAATAATTACGGGCCGGATCCCACACCGAAAAACCCCCGTCGGCCTGTGCATAGATGACGAGACCGGGATTCCACGGTCGACCGGCTTTGCCAGTCCACGCCTGATCACGGCGAACATACTCACTTTTGTAGACGACCTGGGTGGTCTTAGAGTCCACTTTGAATTCGATTGTCGCGGGCTGTTTGGGGTCGGTTGGACGCCCCATGTACCCGCTCGTCAGATTCGAATTCAGTTGTTGTGGCCACTTGCGTGTGAGTGCCCACCAGATCGTGTCCAGCAGGAAGCTCTTGCCCAGCCCGTTGTCTCCGGTAATCAGGTTCAAACGTGACCCAAACTCCAACTCCATCTCTGGGGCTGGACCCACGTTGGTCATTTTGAGCGAGTGCAGCATGAGTCATTCACCCGTCGTAGGAAAACCCCAACCGATTCCGAATCTGGTTCAATATCACATCGTCCGCACATCGGTCACATGTCCTGCCAGTGCCGCCGCGACCACCATCGCCGGACTCATCAGCAGGGTCCGACCGGTGGGCGAACCTTGGCGGCCCTTGAAGTTGCGGTTCGAGGACGACGCGCAGATCTCGCGGCCCACCAGCTTGTCGGGATTCATGGCCAGGCACATTGAGCAACCCGCTTCTCGCCACTGGAATCCCGCCTCAGTGAAGATCTTGTCAAGACCTTCCTTCTCGGCTTGGGCGAGAACCTGTTGTGAGCCGGGGACGACGAGAGCTTTGACGCCGGGGGCGACCTTTTTGCCCTTGGCGATGCGGGCGGCTTCGCGCAGGTCGGAGATGCGGCCATTCGTACACGACCCGATAAAGGCCACGTCGATCTTCAAGCCTTGCAGCGATTGCCCGGCTTTGAGTTCCATGAACTCCAGTGCCTCGCGTACGCCCACTTGATCCTCTACCGGGAACTTGGCCACAGCTGGGATGGGCTCGCTGATGCCGACGGACTGGCCGGGGTTGATGCCCCAGGTGACAGTCGGCTCGATGTCGGCTGCGTTGAATTTCACGACATCGTCGAAGGTCGCATCCGGACCGGACGCGAGCGACAGCCACCACTTCGCAGCCTTTTCGAACTCTTCGTCCTGGGGAGCGAATGGCCGGCCACGCAGATACTCGACGGTGGTTTGATCGGGGTTGATGTACCCGCAGCGGGCCCCGCCCTCGATGCTCATGTTGCAGACGGTCATCCGCTCTTCCATCGTCATGCGGTCGAACACCTCGCCCGCGAATTCGTAGGCGTACCCGATCCCGCCCTTCACGCCTAGATGGCGGATGATGTGCAGGATGACATCCTTGGCATACACCCCGTCGGCCAGCGTCCCGTTGACTTCGACGCGCCGAACCTGGGGCCGGTCCAGCGCCAGCGTCTGCGTCGCCAGCACATATGCCACTTGCGAGGTGCCGATCCCGAACGCGATCGTCCCAAACGCCCCATGCGTCGACGTATGGCTATCTCCACAGGCAATCGTCATTCCGGGCTGAGTCAGTCCCTGCTCGGGGCCGACGATATGGACCACTCCCTGCCGATCATCATCGATATTGAGCAGCCGCACGCCGAACTCGCGGCAGTTCTTCTCGATCGAGGTCATCATCTGCTCGGCCAGCAGATCCTGGAACGGCCGGGCCTGGTTGTCGGTCGGGACGATGTGGTCCACGGTCGCAATCGTGCGCTCCGGGTACATCACCTGCACCCCGCGATCGCGCAGCATCTCGAACGCCTGCGGACTGGTCACTTCGTGGATCAGATGCAGCCCAATGAACAGCTGGGTCTGCTGCCCCGAGGCGAGCGTCCCGACGGTGTGTTGATCCCAGACTTTGTGAAATAGGTTGCGTGAATTGCTCATGTTCGCCATCGCTTGCTACGGGGCCGAGCGGAAACGACTTCTGCATCGGAAGCCGCAGTATAGCGTTTCAGAGGCGTCGACTCGAAGTGTGGTCGCGAAAAAAAGGATTGAGAGAGTAATCCGTCGATGCCTGCCAGTTCCGGAGGGGAGCTAGTCAGAAGAGGATTGCAACCATCAGTGGATGTCGCAAACAGGCGTCAAAGTGACAAGAATCGCCTCGCAAGACTCCTGGCCTTTGAACACCCCAGTGGCGAAGGGCGGTGACTTCGAACTTCGTGTGCGGTTGATTGAGGTGATGCGGCTATCGAGCAGAAGTAGAACGGTCGATCTAAACTCCCAGTTCCATCTCTAAAAACAAGTGCGGGTCTTTCTCGTAGGCCGCCTTCATCCGCTGCAGCGTCTCCCACCGCGTGATGTGGTGCGGGCTCTCGAATTGCGGTGTCGTCTCGGATAGATTCATCAGCTGGTCTTGGCGGATGATCATGGCCCGGATTTTGCGTGTGCGGATGTCGCCCGCCGATTCACTGGTCAGGCAGATAAGATACAGGGTCGATGTCACGGGCAGCTTCAGGTCTCGCCCTATCAGCCCGTTGAAGATCCCGTGTTTCCGCAGTGCATGGGTTGACTCATCCCATCGCGAGGTGGTTGGCGGGATGAAGTGGAAAACGGTGTGAGTGGCGACTTGGGCCACTGCGGAGTTGCCGGAGCGCCTCCCTGACAATCT
>JANPCU010000216.1:0-29470 GCA_031431195.1 Planctomycetota bacterium
CACACGGTCTCGGCTTCTAATTGTTTTTCTCGTACGTCAGAGCGCCCCGTGGTTACGGCAACCACCCTGTCTTCACGAATCGCTCAAGCCACCAAAGGCTGTAAGCATAACCCACGAAGACTCACTTGCCCTCAAAGCACCCGAGGTCCAACCGCCCCGTTAGTGGTCGCTTGGCCGCCGCTCGATTCGGCCATGGAGGCTCGAACTCGACGGGTAATGTCCGCGGCGGTGCGTCGAGACCCGCATCGCGGAGCATTGACTTTGCTCCTGGTTGGTAGTCGCCCTTCCCAGGGTCCGCGAAGCCGGGGTTCTCACCCTCGATCATACCGGTCGCGGAGATGGTCCCTTTCAGCTGTCCGTGGCTCTGCCTCCAACCGGGCTTAATGAAGTTGCCTCGCAGGCGGACCTGCCCGTCTTCATCAAGGATCGCAAACGTCGACCCGGCTCCGTTGGTATAGATGACGTTGTTCCAGACCTCAGCAGACTGCATGTTCGTGGTGAGTTTCAGCAGCACCGTCTTCTCGGTCCGAGTCGAGATGACCGTGTTGTTATAGAAGTGCAGCTGTCGGCGGTTCGCCTGGTCATCGCCGCTGTCGCCGCCGAAGTGGACGATCTGGTTGTTGTCGGCTCCCTGATGCTCGATCAGCAGATTGCCGTACACCTGGGCCAAGTGGTAACGCGGGTCGTTGCGGATGTCCTCGCCCTCTTGCGAGTCGACCAAGTCGAGCTGGCGATTCCCCTTCTCGACTCGGTTGTAGCGGATGATAAGGCCAGCAGAGCGGTCCTTGAGGTTGTTCCCCCGGCACCCCGTTCTGAGCGGCCCCAGCCGGTTGAACTGAAAGACCATCCCCTTCGCTTCGCTGTAAACGTTGTGCTCGTAGACGCTCTCCTCAATGCCGTTGTCGAAGATGTCGCACCCTTCCACTAGCACCTCCTCAGCTGCGGGAGCGACGAACAGCCCGTTGCCGCAATCGTGCAGGCGGCAGTTGCGGATGGTGATGTGATTGCCGCTTTCGAGGTAGATCGCGGAGGCGTTTTGGGCGTACTCGGTCAGCCCTTCTTTACCGAGGAAGAAGTTCTCGGGCTTGGCTCCGTGGATGTTGAGGTTCTCCAGCACGATGTAGGCCGGAGGCAGGTCGCCGGAGTCACTCGATCCACCGATCTTGATGACACCACGAGCCCCGGACCAGAAGTCGAGATTAGTGGGGGTCGACGCACGGCTGGCGTCCAGGTCCGGGGCCTCGCCCTTCTCGTTGCGGATGCCGCGCACCACGATCGGCTTCTCCGCTGTGCCTTGCCGGGACATCACCCACTTGTGTCGATATGGCTCGGGTCGCCAGTGAATCTCGACCACGTCGCCCGGGTTGAGGTTGTTCCACGGCACATGCCCCGGATGGCTCAAGGCCTTCCCCGGCCCTACGCTGTAGGTCTCTGCCGTCGCGAGGCCGGTTGTACCGAGCAGGAATAAGGAGGCGAACAGACAAACGCGAACATGGTTCATTGGGGAGTCCAGCAATGCCTGATGTGTTTTCGCAGCGTCATGACATGCCCATCGGGCTGGCTCTCGACTCGACTCCACACCCCGGAGGGGTCACAGCCCATAGCCGGTGGTCGAGCGCAGCGACACCACCGGTCTTGAGTGCGGAGACTCATGTATCCCGAGGGGATTCCAGCCGCTCTGGCCAGTTCGGTCATGCGAAGGCTGCAATCCCCTCGGGATAGGCGGGCGTGGAGAGACCGCCGTCCGGTGGTGTTCGCTGCGCTCGACCACCGGCTATGGGCTGGCATCCCTTCGGGATGTCTGTGGAACTCATCACTCGGGTCGTTCCCACACCTCCTCAGTAATCTACTCCACGCCCGGCTCCGGTGCGGGTGCGGTCTTCCCCGAGTCGACCGCAAAGCTCACAGATTGGAACCCAGCTGCGATACATGTATCCCAAACGTCAACCAGCTGTTCCATCTGCACTGATGGGGCAATATCGAGGATCACGGGGTTCTCGGGCCCGATCTCGGCGAGGGCCCGCAAGTTGGCCTTCAATTGGCCCAGGTCTTGGTAAACCGTACCGTTCATATCGACTTGCAGGGCTTGCGCGTCGTCCGCGAGGCTCAGCTTGAGCCACACATCCGTGACCAATGGCTTCTGCTCATCGGGGACGACCTGCGACACGATCGCCCCATTCGACGGGAGGTCCGCTGGTAAGAGCTTCTCGGGAGCCGACCCTGTTGCGGTCACGACGAAGAAGATCAACAGATTGAATACGACGTCGATCATCGGCGTCATGGGATCGCCGTAGTCACGCGGGATGTTTCCGGGGGCACGCATGGCCGGAGTGTCTCCGCAGGAGGGCCAGGGCTGCAAGATCGATTTCGGCAAGGCCGTGGATATTCGGATGAACGGTCAAACTGAGCAATCGTCTCCCACACTCATCGACAAGGTGTCGATTCACGACATTTTCGGCTTTGGGTTTCGTGAGGTCGCGCTGTGACGTATCCTCAACCTGCGCGGATGTTTTGCTCGTTGCTCCCACTCTCCCGAGGCACCATGCGTGGTTTGCTAATCCTCTGTGGTGTACTGATCTGGTCGTCCGCCATCTGGGCCGAGGAACACCCCGCGCCGACATTTCGCCAGGATGTCATGGCCGTCCTCTCGCACTCCGGCTGTAACATGGGAACGTGCCATGGGAATGCGAGAGGAAAGGGGGGGCTGAAGCTCTCCCTGCGAGGCGATGATCCAGAGGCGGACTACGCCGCTCTCACGCGCGATCTGTCTGGGCGGCGAGTGAATGTGGCCGACCCCGATGCGAGCCTGATGCTGCTCAAGCCCACCATGCAGCTGGCCCATCAAGGGGGGCAGCGGTTCGCGCTGGATTCGCTGGAGTACTCGATCCTCCGGCAATGGATCGCTCGCGGGACACCGGATGATCCACCGGACAGTGTGACCGTGACCAGTCTGAGAGTCGAACCGCGTGAGGTACTCCTCACCGAGGAGCAACAAGAGGTCGCGCTCACTGCGGTGGTCCAACTGTCTGATGGGACGCAGCGCGACATTACTCGACTGGCGTCGTTCGACATCGCCCAGTCGATCGCCCATGTCAGCTCCGACGGAGTGGTTCACTGCGAGCAGTTCGGCGAGACAACGATTACCGTCCGGTATCTCCACTTGAGGGTTCCGGTGCGGATCGCCCGCGTCCCGGATCGTCCGGGGTTTGTGTTCGCAGCTCCGGCAGTCCGGGAGTCGATTGATCGGTTCGTGTTCGCCAAACTGGAGCGGCTCAAGACCCAGCCTGCACCGATCTGCGATGACACGACGTTCGTGAGGCGAGCATCGCTCGATCTGACCGGGCGGCTCCCGACTGCCGAGGAGGCCCGCCGCTTTGCCGCCTCCACCGATCCAGGCAAGCGAGCCGCGTTCGTGGATGCTCTTCTGATTCGTCCCGAGTTCGCCGAGTTTTGGGCTCTCAAATGGTCGGATGTTCTCCGCAACGAAGAGAAGACGCTCGACCGCAAAGGAGTCGAGAACTTCACCCACTGGCTCCGCACCCAGATCGCCAATGACGCCCCCTGGAACGAAATGGCAGCTGCGATCGTCAGTGCCAAGGGGAGTACCTACAGCCACCCGCCCGCGAACTACTACCGGGCCTTGCGCGATCCGATCACGCGGGCGGAAGCCACGGCTCAAGTCTTCCTCGGTGTGCGTTTGCAATGTGCGAAATGCCACAATCACCCGTTTGACCGCTGGACGCAGAACGACTTCTATTCGTGGTCGAACCTGTTCGCGCGGGTCGATTATAAGATCGTCGAGAACGACCGCCGGGACGACAACGACAATCATGAGTTCATCGGCGAACAGATCGTCTTCAGTGCCGCCAAAGGCGAGGTCGACGACCCGCGCACGAACAAACCGCGGGAGCCGCAATTTCTGCTCGCCGCCAAACCCGTTTCATCGAAGGCCGACCGCCTCGACGCGCTGGGCGCGTGGATCGCCGACCCAGCCAATCCATTCTTTGCGAAGGCGCAAGTCAATCGCGTCTGGTTCCATCTGTTCGGTCGCGGGATTGTCGATCCGCTCGATGACTTCCGCGAATCGAACCCGCCGTCACACCCCGAGATGCTTGATGCACTGGCCCGCGACTTCGCGGCACAGGGTTTCCACCTGAAGCCACTCCTCCGGTCGATCATGAATTCGGCCACCTACCAACTCGCCAGTGATACCCACTTGACGAACGTCTCCGATGAAGTCAACTTCTCGCACGCTTACCCCCGCCGACTCGGAGCGGAACAGCTGCTCGATGCCTTCGGCCAGTCACTGGGCACGACCTCGACGTATGCGGGGTTCCCCGAGGGGACGCGGGCGCTGGAGATTCCGGGCGTCCGCGCCGTGCGACCACGCGATGAGGCGGCCTCGGCCTCCGACAAGTTCCTCACCCTGTTCGGCAAGCCGCAGCGGCTCCAGTCCTGTGACTGCGAGCGCACTGATTCATCAACACTGGTGCAGGCGTTTCAGCTGATCTCGGGCGAGTCGCTGCAACGCCTGTTGACCGCGCCGGACAACCGCATCGCCCAGTTCGTCGACCAGAACACCGGCCTGAGCGAGATCGTCCACGAAGCCTACTGGTCCACCCTCAGCCGCGCCCCGAGTCCTCTGGAAGAATCCGCTGCGCTGGCGCTCCTGGGCGAGTCGGACGCCGCCCCCGCTGCCCGTCGCGCGGGGCTGGAGGATCTGTACTGGAGCTTGCTGACCAGTCACGAGTTCGTGCTCCGGCGCTAGGTAGCCGGTTTCAACTGATCACTGAGTGGACGAGTGAGCCAGAGGTATGAGTCAGAAAAGTCGGCGGAAATTCACCTCGGAGCCGGGCTTTCATTCAGACAACAGGCATGACTTCGCCGGGGGCGAGGAGAATTTGACAGGATCAACAGGATAAAACAGGATGCCGAGACGCGATGCGAGTGGTAAGAAGTCATCCTGTTGATTCTGTTGATTCTGTCCAAACTACCGAGCAGTATAGCTCCCACCGACTTGCGAAAGCCTGGTGTTCTCCCAGCCTCCGTGATGAATTTCGATCGCTTCCTGTTTTTCTGATGCGGACACGTGAATCAGGGGGCGACCTGTCACGCGGGGAGTCGCTCGAAACGCACTCGATCTCGCCGGTGACGCACTTGTTCAAGAGACTCCCACTCGCATGCCACTGATCCCACTGACTGACCTGAGTGACCCCCGACTCGATCCGTATCGGAGCTTGAAGCTCGCGAATCAAACGCGGACTTCGGGACATCTGATTGCCGAGGGGCACCGTGTCGTGAAGCGGCTGGTCGAGAGCGATTTCGCCGTCGATTCGATTCTGGTCACCGACCGCCGAGCCCACATGGTCGAGGGGATCGATCCCGACCGGTATCGGATTTATGTCCTCCCCGATGAACTGGCTAGCCAACTCGTGGGTTACGACTTTCATGGCGGGGTGGTGGCAGCGGGGTGGCGGCGCGAGTCGCCAGCGATTTCCGACTGGCTGCCGAATGACACCGCGACCCACGAGATGGTGGTCGTCTGCCCGAGGATGAACGACCCCGATAATCTGGGGACGCTGATCCGGCTGTGCGTGGGGTTTGGGGTGCGGGCGTTAATCCTGGGGCCGGGGTCGACCGATCCGTTCTCCCGGCGGGTGCTGAGGGTCTCGATGGGGCATGCGTTCTTCCTGCCGATCATGCAAGCGGATGATCTGGAGCCACAGCTGACGGCATTGCGAGAGCGCCACGGGTTCCGGTTCCTGGCGACGGTGCTGGACCCGAGTGCGACTCCGCTTGAACGGTTCCCGTTTGGGTCGTCCAGCGAAAGCAACTCGCGGTCGGCTCGGATGGGATTGTTGTTTGGTAATGAGGCCGACGGTCTCGAACCCGAATGGGTCGAATTCTGCGACGATCGCGCCACGATCCCCATGGGGCCCCAGGCCGACTCGCTCAACGTGGCGGTGTCTGCCGGGATCTTTCTACACTGGTTCCGAGGGACGTAGGCGATGTCGCTCCGCGACTCGCATTCCGTAGGATGGGCACTCCTGCCCGTCCCCCAACCGCTGAACACCGCCCCGATGGGCAGCCGAATTACACCTTGCCACCCAGACGTCCAACTGCCGATTCGGACGGGCAAATGTGCCCGTCCTACGGATGATTGCGGCGCTCCAGTAACAGCACCGAGGTGTCATCGTGACGCCCCTGCCCTTGGGTAAATTCATGCGAGTCTTCAAACAACTTCAGCAGGGCAGCCTCCAGCGGCTCAGCGGCAGCGGTTTTCAGGGTCTGCATGATCCCCTTGACCCCGAACTCGGCATGGGCTTCTGCCGACTGACCGGGAAACGCCTCGGCCAGGCCGTCCGTATAGAACAGCATACGGCAATTGACAGGAATTTCGGTCTGCTGGGCGGTGAACTCGGCCCCATCGAAGACGCCCAGGGGGAGTCCACCGGCCTCATCCCCGGCGACGTTGAAGATCTCCCCGGTCTCCAGATTCTGGAGCATTGGCACCGGATGCCCCGCGCTTGACCAGGTCAGGATGTTCGTCTTCGGATCTAAGACGGCGTACAGCAGGGTGATGAAACCGCCATCCTCGTTGACGACCTTTTGCTTGCACAACCGCTCGTTGACGTACGCCACCAGCGTGGAGGGATCGCGGAACCGGTCCGTGCGGATCATCTGGATCAGCGCGTGCATCGTCATGATCGACATGCACGCCTTCATCCCGTGCCCCGAGGCGTCACCGACGAGCAAGACAATCGTTTCATCGGGCAGGAAGAAAGCATCGTAATAATCGCCTCCGGCCATCGTCACCGGCTGGCCACCCAGCACGCGGATCTGAGACGACTCGTAGCGGGCGACGATCTCATACCCCGCCGGACTCTGAATCAATTGTGGAATAATCGATTCCTGCAACCGCCGGACCGAGTCAATCTCCCGACGCAACTTCTCGGCGACTTGGCGTTCGCGTTCTGACTCGGCCTGTCGAATGGCGGCGTCCATAATGGCGCTGAGCAGGAACATGTAGTCCCCCCCGCTATCCCGCAAGACGTACGACCGCAGCCCATTGGTCAGGAACCGGGCAATCCGAAATACATCGTCATTGCGGCAGGCTCCCACGATGGGGCAGTCATCCCGGTACTCTCGAATCTGTTGAAAGGTCGCGTAAGCTGTGTCGTGGTCTGGATGGCCGATCGACATCAGGATGGCGTGCCACTTGTCCTGGGTCGTGGCCAGCGTGTGGAACTCGGCGGGGTCCGTGGTGACGATCGTGTCATCCGGGTTATCCCCGAGGTTCAGATACATCCGGATCAAGTCCGCTTCCTCGGCATTATCCCAGCCAACAAGAATTCGCATTGATTAAGCCTGACGAATGAGCGCGGACGGGGCCGCAAGGTGATTGATGAAGAAGAGATCAACGAAGTGTTATCTTTCCAACCACATTTGGGGAGGAATTCCCACTCGGAATCCGACGATTTGGGCGAAGTTCTTCTACAATCAGGGTCGGCAAGAGTCCTGCAGAACAGGAGTACACAGCGTGTCGGCAAAAGCATGGGGCGGACGATTTCAGGAAGCGACCGACCAGCGGGTCGAATGCGACCCACCCTCGAAAGTTCCCTTATTGGGAACTTTGGTATTGTCCTTTGTACGCGGTCGTCGATAGAATCATGAGAGTCATCGCGAAGAAATCGTTGCTGCAATTCTGTGTGCGAGAACCCAAGTCCAAGGATTCACTCTTGGCTTGGTATGCCGAAGTCGCGCACGCCCAGTGGACGACGCCTGCGGAGGTGAAGACCAAGTACGGAAACGCCAGCATTCTCAAAGAGGGGCGAGTCGTCTTCAACCTCTGTGGCAACGACTACCGTCTTGTGGTGTGGATCAACTTCGAGTTCTTCACGGTCTACATCCGATTCCTCGGCACGCTCGCTGAATACGATGAGATCGACGCCCAGACCATCTGAACTAACCAACCCGTGGGACGGCACACGATGAAACCACGCATGATCAAGGCTGAGGCAGACTACGACGCGGCGCTCGCCCGCGTTGAGCAGATCTTCAGCGCCACTCCCGGAACGCCCAAGGGGGACGAACTGGAGTTGCTGCTCCTGCTGATCGAGAACTACGAGGATCGCGCATTCCCGATAGACTTACCAGACCCGGTGGCTGCGATCCGCTTCCGGATGGAACAGCAAGGCTTGAAGCCGAAAGATCTGATCGCGTGGATTGGGAGCAAAAGCAAGGTCTCTGAAGTCCTCAGTGGCCAACGATCACTCAGCTTGTCGATGATCCGTAAGCTGACCTCGGGGTTAGGAATTCCGGCCATCGTGCTAATCCAGGAACCCAAGGCCCGGCCTCAGCGTCGCAAGACTCTCGCTTCGCGATGAGATGCCCTGCCGTCTGATTCCTCCACTCCGTGACTCCGTGTCTCCGTGGTGATTGACTACGATACGTCCAATGTCACACCACACTTGAGGAGTACACAGCGTGTCGGCAAAAGCATGGGGCGGACGATTTCAGGAACCTACGGACAAACGAGTCGAGAAGTTCACCGAGTCGATCAGCTTCGACGCCCGGCTGGCGGCGGTCGATATTCGCGGGTCGAAGGCTCACTCGGCGATGCTCGCCGAAGTCGGCCTCATCACTGCCGTCGAGCGCGATCAGTTGCATGCCGAGCTCGACCAGATCGGCGGCGAGATCGAACGCGGCGAGATGGTCTGGAAGACCGAACTCGAAGATGTCCACATGCACATCGAGTCGGCCCTCATTGCCCGCCTCGGTGATGTGGGCCGCAAGCTGCACACCGGGCGCAGCCGCAATGATCAGGTCTCGACCGACCTGAAGCTCTACACTCGCGACGCGATTGACCATGTCGATCACCTCCTCGGCGAGGTGCAGCGGGCGTTCGTCGAGCGGAGTGATCGCGACCTCGACATCGTGTTGCCGGGGTACACGCACATGCAGCGAGCCCAGCCGGTCTGTGCGGTGCATTACTGGCTCTGCTACTGCGAGAAGTTCCAGCGCGACCGCGAGCGACTGGCCGATTGCCGCAAGCGGGTCAACGTGTCGCCGCTGGGAGCTGCGGCCTTAGCGGGAACGACGCTGCCGATTGACCGGCACAAATCGGCGGAGTTGATGGGCTTTGCGGAGGTGGCGGCGAACAGCCTGGATGTGTCGAGCGATCGCGACTTCCTCATTGAGTTTACCTCGGCGCTGGCCCTGATCGCGGTCCATCTGAGCACACTCGCCGAGGAGTGGATTCTGTGGTGTACGACCGAGTTCAACGTGCTGCATTTGCCGGATGCGTTCACGACCGGTTCATCCATCATGCCACAGAAGAAGAACCCGGATGTGTTGGAACTGATTCGAGGCAAGACGGGCCGCGTCATCGGGGCGTTGCAGCAGCTCTTCGTTCTGGTGAAGGGACTCCCGCTGGCGTACAACCGCGACCTGCAAGAGGACAAGCTGGCGATGTTCCAGGCGTACGACACGGTCGTGGCCTCACTGGAACTGACCGCCGAGATCGTGCGGCGGGCGGAACTGAAGCGAGAGTCAATCGAAGCCCGGCTCGAAGACGGGTTCCTTGATGCCACAACGCTGATGGAGTATCTGATCCTCAAGGGAGTCCCGATGCGCAGCGGGCACGAGATTGTCGGCAAGCTGGTCGGGCTGTGCGAGTCCCGCAAGTGCCGCCTCGCCGACCTCCCGATCGCGGAACTGAAGTCTGCCTGCCCCGTGATCGAAGCCGACGTACGCACCTCACTCGGCTCCCGCAACGTGGTCAAGGCCCTCCAGAGCTACGGCTCCGGCGGCTTCGGTCCGGTGAAGGAGCAGTTGGCAAGGTGGAAATCGCGATTCCAGGAGTGAGCGAGTGCATCTTTTGAATCCGCGTTCACCTCAGAAGATGGGAACACTGATCTTCACTGATCAACACTCATCCCGATCAGGATGAGCGAAAATTAGCGGAGAATGAGTGTTCCAGTCTCTTCTGTCAATCGGCAGGCAGCGATGAACACCAATTCTGGAACTTCTCTGACTCGTTACAGATGCGGGTAGCCTCTCTTCCCGCGATTCGGACTGGCACCGCAGGGGTTGTGAGGCATTCACTCTCCTCCCAGAATTCTAGCATGAGCACATCCCCTCCCCAGCGTGTGGCGATTATCGGCGGCGGCATCAGCGGCATGGTCGCGGCGACGCGGCTGGGGGAACTCGCGGCAGGGTCGAAGAACATCCAGATCGAGATATTCGAGTCGTCCCCACATCTGGGGGGCTTGGTGGCGAGCGAACGGATCGGGGATTACCTGATCGAGCGCGGGGCGGACTCATTCATCACGAACAAGCCGGGCGGAGTGGCGCTGTGCCGGAAGCTGGGGTTGATGTCGGACCTGATCGGGACGGACGACAAGAACCGGCGGTCGCTGATCCTCTCGCGCGGTCAGCCGATCGAGACTCCCGAGGGGCTGAATCTCATCGCTCCCGGCAGTGCCTGGTCGATCCTCAAGACGCCGATTCTGTCGTGGCGGGGAAAGCTGCGCTGCCTGCTGGAGCCTCTGGTGCCGCGCCGGACGGAAGAGGGGGACGAGAGCCTCGCCTCGTTCACGCGGCGCAGGCTCGGTCAGGAAATGCTTGACCGGATCGTCCAACCGATGGTCGGCGGAATCTACACAGCTGACCCCGAGAAGCTGAGTCTGCTGGCCACCCTCCCCCGCTTTTTGGAGATGGAGCGGCGGCATGGGAGTCTGTTCGAGGCGATGCACGCGGAAGATGGACTGGTCGGCGGAGCGGAGAAGGGAGCCAGTGGGGCACGGTACGGTCTGTTCGCCTCGCTGCGGCGCGGGATGTCCCAGCTGATGGACTCGTTGGAAGACCGGGTGCGAGCGGTGGCGCGCGTGCATTGCCGGGCGCGGGTGGACGGGGTCACGCTGAATCACTCGCGGATGAACTCGCCCGAACGGGAAGCTGCTGGCGAAGTGGCCTGGATCGATGCCAGGGGGGACCAGCGGCGGACCTCGTTCTCGGCAGTCATACTGGCCACCCCGGCTCATCAGATGAGCCGGGTGTTGCTGGCCGCTCTCCCGGAGGCTGCTGCGGAACTCGACCGGATCGAGTATGCCTCGAGCGCGATCGTGATTACTGGCCATGAGACGCGGCAGATTGAACATCCGCTGAATGCGTTTGGACTGGTCATTCCTGCGATTGAGAAACGGAAGATACTCTCCGTGTCGTTCCTGAACCGAAAGTTCCCGGACCGAGCCCCGCCCGACAAGGTGATCTTGCGAACCTTCATGGGAGGAGCTCTGCAACCAGAGATCATGGAACTGAGCGACGGACATCTCATCGAGACAGCACTGTCAGAGTTGAGATCAATCTTCGGCGTTCGCTCTGAACCAGAGTTCGCGGTCGTTGCTCGCTATCCACAGGCGATGCCGCAGTATCATGTCGGTCATGTCGATCGCGTGGCCCGGATTACGGGACTGCTGGCCTCGACTCCCTGGATCGCGCTGGCTGGGAACACACTGGGGGGAGTGGGTCTGCCCGATTCTATTCTCAGTGGCGAGAAAGCCGCGGAGCGAATCTGGGCGGCGATGGGGATCGATTCGTGAGGTAAAACCGGTCGCTTGAAAGCCCCCCGGCGTTCTGTCATAACTTGCCATACCTTCAGGAGCAGCGGTGCGTCCACGCGCCGCACACCACCGGAATCTGTTGCATGACGCTGCCGCTGGCTGCCACTTCGATTGTCGAATCCCTTGCGGGTTGGCTCGCGAGCTTCATCTCCTCCAGTCCGGAGTTGGTGCGGTTTGTGGTTGCGGCCATCCATATCGGAATGCTGGCCGCGTTCTTCGGTCTGCCCGCGTTTGCCTTCATCTGGGCCGAGCGTAAGGTTTCCGCTCGTATTCAGGACCGCCTCGGCCCCACGCATTGCGGAGGCCGATTTGGCTGGCTGCAATCGCTGGCCGACGGCATCAAGCTGATCCAAAAGGAAGACCTCGCCCCAGCCACTGCGGACAAGTTCCTGTTCCGGCTCTCCCCGTATCTCGTCGTGGTGGCCTCGTTTGCCTCATTTCTGTTTCTGCCGTTCAGCGATGGACTGGTGGCGGTGGCGCTCGACTGCGGTCTGTTTATCGGGATGGCGGTGCTGTCGCTGGAAGTGCTGGGCGTCGTCCTCGCCGGGTATTCCAGTGGCTCGAAGTGGTCACTCTTCGGCGGCATGCGGGAAACCGCTCAGATGGTCAGCTACGAAGTCCCACTCGGCATCACAGCTGTGATCCCGGTGCTGATTTGCGGGACGATGAACCTCAACGAAATCGGCCACATGCAGAGCGGCTGGTTTACCAACTGGCTGATCTTTCATAGTCCGTTCACGTTTGCCGCTTTCTTCGTGTTCTTCGTCGTGACGCTGGCCAGCAACAAGCGGGCCCCGTTCGACTTGGCGGAGGCAGAGAGCGAACTGGTCGGCGGCTTCCACACTGAATACAGCGGGATGCGATGGTCGTTCTTCTTCCTTGCCGAATACGCGAGCATGTTCTTCGTGTGTGCCTTGGCCGTGCTGTTGTTCCTGGGTGGTTGGTGGACAGGGATTGCCCCGATTGACTCCGCGATGAGTTCGATCCTGGGTGGCTATCCCGGTCGAGTTCTGGGCCTGCTGGTCTTGCTGACCAAGTCGGGACTGCTGGTCGTCGTGCAGATCTGGATTCGCTGGACGCTCCCTCGGTTGCGAATTGACCAGGTGATGGAGACCTGCCTGAAGTACCTCGTGCCGATCAGTTGCTTCCTGTTCATCGGTTCGGTGATGTACCCGCTGTTCTGGCTGACGGTTTTGGGGCGACCGACGATGTTGCCGGTCAGCTCGATTGGTAACCGCGTGCCAGTCCTGCCACGAGCCAAAGTGCCAGCGACTCCGGCGGAAGACCACGATCACCCTCATGGACATGGCCCCGGACAGCACACGCACGAGCCAGCGAGGCAATCTTCCGTCGTGCCTGTGCCGAGCCAAGACTCCGCCGTTCGTGAAGTGACCCTGCGAGGAGACCTCTAACATGAACGAGATCGTCTTCGCCATTTTCGCTCTGGCTGCCTGTGGTGGGGCGCTGGCTGTCGTGCTCTCGCAAAACGTCGTGCGCATGGCCTTCTGGCTCATTATCTCGCTGAGTTCAGTGGCCGGGCTGTTCTTCCTGCCAATGCCGACTTCGTCGGGGCGACCCAGCTGTTGATTTATGTCGGCGGCACCGTGGTGCTACTGATCTTCGGGGTGATGCTGACGGCTCAAGGTCCGTATGTGAATCTGAAGACGAACCCGGCGGAGATCGTTCTCTCACTGGCTGTCGGCGGCGCTGTCTTCGCGATGCTCGTGGCGGCGTTCACGGGAGTGGACTGGACGGGTAACTCCGAGCGACTGGCAGCCGAGTTCGGCACCGCCACGGTACAGACCCCCGGCTATAACCAGCAGGGGGAGGGCAGCACAGTTCGCCGGATTGGTGGAGCTTTGACAGGTCTGCGAACGGAGTCATTGCGTGATGGCCGAGCGGGCATCGAGCGGCCTGGATATCTTCTGCCGTTCGAGATCGTGTCGGTGCATCTGCTGGTGGTCCTGGTGGGGGCCTCGTACCTCGCCCGAGCCAAGCGGCGGATCGTGGTGAACGAGGGCGGAACCGGGCGATCAGCCTGATGGCGAGAATTAGTGTGTGCCGAGTGAAGCACGACTGGCTCGTGTTTCACGGAGATTGGATTCTTGATGATCTTGTGATTTATGATCTTGTGTCACCCTTCCTGAATCATCAGAGGAACACAAGATCATAAGCCACGAGATCATAAAGAGGACTGATTTGGCTGATCGTTTCATCCGACGTCGGGTGATTTCTAACCAGCAGTGTCGTGTGAGAGGGGGGAGTAATGGAACCGGTTGGACTGAACGCCTACCTCTTCGTCGGTGCGGTGCTGTTCGTGTGCGGCGTCGTTTGCATGGCGACCAAGCGGAACGCCATTGGCGTGCTGATGGGTGTGGAACTGGTGCTCAACGGGGCGAATGTCAACTTCGTCGCCCTGTCGCGGTTCACGCCGCTCGGTCTGGATGGCCAGATCTCCTCGATGTTCGTGATCGTCCTGGCCGCAGCTGAGGCCGCAGTGGCCTTGGCGATTGCCCTGAACTTCTACAACAACCACTTGTCGATCGATGTGGACCGAGCGGACGACCTGCGAGGGTAGTGCTCGATCCGTGGGATAGGCTTCCAGCCTGTCTTCCTTGAACCTGACAGGCTGGAAGCCTAACCCACTCCCACAACTCCCCCACGGGGAAGACCGGTTTCATGACTCCGGAAGATTACAACCTGACGGCGACATCCCTGAAGTGGCTGCTTGGAGCGGCGTGGCTGTTGCCGCTGCTCGGGTTTGTCATTGAGATCTTCGGCGGTCATTGGGGCGGTCGCAAGTCGAAGACCGCAGCATGGATCGCCGTGGGGTGCATCGCCACCAGTTTTGTGCTGAGTCTGTCAGCAATGGTGACGTGGCGCAAGGCGACCAGCGAAATTCGCGAGAAGCAAGCCTTGGCGATTGAGGCCCACGATGCCGCTCATGAACACGCAGACCACGGCGAAGAGTCGCCTGCAGGGCAGCCTGCCGGTCCCCATGCCCACACTCACAAGAATCACGTCCACACCGATCATGCGGACTTCGACCCGCTCCGCACGACCTTTACTGGCGAGTTCTACCGCCTCGCCCGGTTCGGCAGTCTGGTCGTCTCGATGGACTACTACATCGACGGCTTGACCGTGCTGATGTTTGTGATGGTGACTCTCATCGCGACTTGTATCCACATCTTCGCGACCGGGTACATGAGTGATGAACTGACCGAGGATCACGAGGATCATCAGGTCCACCTGTCGGGCGGACGGCACTTCCACCGCCCCGGTCGGTACTACCGGTTCTTCGCGTTCCTGTCACTGTTTTGCTTTGCCATGCTCGGCCTCGTGCTGGCGGGCAACCTGTTCCAGGTGTTCGTGTTCTGGGAACTGGTCGGCGTCTGCAGCTTCTTCCTGATCGGCTTCTATGTCGAGCGGAAGACGGCCAGTAACGCCGCCAACAAGGCGTTCATCATGAACCGCGTCGGGGACTTTGGGTTCCTGATCGGGCTAATGGTGGTGCTGACGTACTTTGGGACGTTCAAGTTCGCGAATACCTCGCCGGAAGAGCTGGGGACCCCGGGGGTGTTCCAAATGGTCCGTGACACTCACGGACACATGGTCACTGAAGGCAATGGCCGCGAGAAGGTGGTTCTGATCCAGAGTGGTGGCAACACTCCCTGGAAAGGGACCGACGGCCAGCAGCGGGTGATTCCGTACTGGTTGTTGATCGTCGCCGGTCTGGGTGTGTTCGCGGGCTGCGTCGGGAAGAGTGCCCAGTTCCCGCTGCAGACATGGTTGCCCGATGCGATGGAAGGCCCGACGCCGGTTTCGGCGCTCGTTCACTCGGCGACGATGGTGGCCGCCGGGGTGTATCTGGTCGGGCGGTTCTACCCGATGTTCACCCCCGAGGTACTGCTGACGATCGCCTACATCGGGTGCATCACCGCGTTCGTGGGAGCCACGATTGCCATCGTGGTGACCGACATTAAGCGGGTCTTGGCCTACTCGACGATCAGCCAGCTGGGGTACATGATGTTGGCTCTGGGAGTCGGCGGCTGGATGGCCGGGCTGTTCCACCTGATCACGCATGCGTTCTTTAAGTCGCTGATGTTCCTCTGTTCGGGCAGCGTGATTCACGGCTGTCATCATGAGCAAGACATGACGAAGATGGGTGGTCTGCGTCACAAGATGCCGATCACGGCGTACACGATGCTGATCGGAGTGTTTGCGATTGCCGGGTACGGGATTCCGGGTCTGA
Source organism: Planctomycetota bacterium (assembly GCA_031431195.1). Lineage (GTDB taxonomy): Bacteria > Planctomycetota > Planctomycetia > Planctomycetales > Planctomycetaceae > TH-plancto1. The sequence continues at coordinate 15,877 of JANPCU010000216.1, forward strand.
TCATCAACTTCAGCGGGTTCTACTCGAAGGACGCCATCATCGCGTCGGCCCTGTCGTATGTGTCGCTCAATCCGCAGCACTTCTTGCTGTTCTATGTCCCGGTGGTCACAGCCGGGATCACAGCGTTCTACATGTTCCGCATGTGGTTCATGACGTTCGCCGGAACGCCGCGTGATGCCCATGTGCATGAGCATGCTCACGAGTCGCCGCTCGCGATGGTGGCTCCGCTGGTGGTACTGGCGTTTTTCGCGTGGTTCTGTGCCTTCGGCGGGGAGTCCCGGTATGGCTTCCTGGCTCACCAGATTCTCAGCAGCGAGCCGGCTCACGTGCGGGAAGGCATCGAACACGCGGGCATCCTGGGCCTCTCGCTCCCCAGCCATCACGAGATTCACGAGAAGCACAACACCGCCGGGATCGTGGCCCTGTTCGCCGCTTTACTGGGGTCGCTCATCAGCTACCTGTTCTACTGCCGCCACATCCTGGATGCGGGAGTCATCGGTCGCCAGTTCTGGGTGATCCGCGACTTCCTCACTGAGAAGTGGCGGTTCGATGAGCTGTACAAAGTGCTGTTCGAGCAGCCGGTCCACGTCGTGGGCCGCTGGTGTCAGGGGTTCGACCAGAAGGTGCTGGACGGATTGATTCACCTGTTTGGCCGCCTGACAATTCAAGCAGCTCATCTCGACCGGGCCTTCGACGAGCGAGTCGTCGACCGACTGGTCAATGTGTGTGGTGAAGTGACCTTTGCGGCTGGACGGTCCCTGAAGGGGATTCAGACCGGTCGGCTCCGGCAGTACGTGATGTTCATCGCCCTGGGGGTGGTGTCGTTGTTCGTTCTGGTGTTTGCGTTCCTGCCGAGGTCGTGAGCACTTGCGTTGAGCCATAAAGCCCAGCGGTTGCCACCGCTGGGCTTTCACTGACAACTGATCACTAACAACTGACAACTTCCTCCGGTGCCCCGCATCGATTGACTGAAAACCATGAGCGACGCAGCCCTCCTCTCCCTGACGATTTTTACTCCGACGATCTTCGCCGTCTTATTGATGGCGTTCGATAAGAAGGCGGAGGAAGGCATGCGCGTCTTCGCGCTGATCGGAACGGTCGTCACGTTCCTGCTCTCGCTGATGATGTGGGGCCGGTTCGACATGGCGAACGCCGGCTATCAGATGTCCGTCAACGCTGACTGGATCCCGACGTGGAATATCGGCTATACGCTCGGCGTCGATGGCATCAGCCTGCCGCTGGTCTTGCTGACGGGGCTGGTGTGCATGCTGGCTTGCGTCGCCTCGTGGAGCATCAAGGAGAAGATTCGCGGCTACCTGATCCTGTTCCTGATGCTCGAGACCGGGATGATGGGGGTGTTTCTGTCCCTCGACTTCTTCCTGTTCTACGTCTTCTGGGAGGTCATGTTGCTGCCGATGTACTTCCTGATCGGGGTCTGGGGTGGGCCGCGTCGCGAGTACGCCGCGATGAAGTTCTTCCTGTACACACTCGTCGGCTCCGTACTCATGCTGATCGCGATGCTGATGTTCTACTTCGACAGCAGCCAGATCACCGGCGGCAAGGGAGTCTTCAGCCTCATCGAGTTGTCCAAGATCGCTCAACAGGGCGGCTTCAACCAGAACATGCAGCTGATCGCGTTCATCCTGCTGTTCATCGGGTTCGCGATCAAGATCCCATCGTTCCCGTTCCATACGTGGTTGCCGGACGCCCATGTCGAGGCCCCAACGCCGATCTCGATGATTCTGGCGGGGGTGCTGCTGAAGATGGGCGGCTACGGAATCATCCGGGTGGCGATGCCGCTCTGCCCGTGGGCGGCGCAGTATGCCTCGTGGTTTCTGGTGGCGCTGGGAGTGTTCAGCATCCTGTACGGAGCTTTCGCAGCGATGGCCCAGACCGACTTCAAGCGGCTGGTGGCATATAGCTCGGTCAGCCACATGGGTTACGTGCTGGTCGGTCTGGCTGTCTGGAAGATTAATGAGTCGGGAAAAACGGTGAATCCCGATCTCTGGCTGATGGGGATGCAGGGGGCGATGTACCAGATGCTCGCTCACGGCATCTCGTCGGCGGGCATGTTCTTTATGGTCGGCGTGATCTACGACCGTGTGCATCACCGCGACCTCAACAAGTTTGGCGGCCTGATGCAGAAGATGCCGTGGTACAGCGGAGTGGCTGTGGGGATCTTCTTTGCGGGTCTGGGTCTGCCGGGCTTGTGCGGATTCATCGGAGAAGCGTTCGTCGTGCTGAGCATGTGGAACTTCAGTCCTGTCCTCGCCATCCTGGCGGCGTCGGGAGTGATCCTGACCGCGGGTTACATCTTGTGGACGATTCAGCGGGTCTTCTTCGGTCCCGAGTACAAGGGACCGCACGGGGAAGACATCACCGACATGAATGGTCGCGAGAGCAGTGTGGCGGTCAGCCTGCTGGCCTTGGCGATTGTGTTCGGGATCATGCCGTCGATCATGCTCGATGTCATGAACCCCACCACCGAAGCTCTGACCAAATCACTCAGTACCGGGTACAGCAATTCGGGTGGGTCGCAGCCTGCAGCCGTGCCTGCTCCGCAGGTGTCGTTGACAAAGTAAGACGCGCGGAAGTCACTCTTCCCATCGGTCGGCTGGTTGGTCGTTGAGTTGGAATCTGCAATCTCATGAGTGCGAACACCCTGATCTCTGATCTCTTTCCGGAACTCTCCCGGTCGGTGCAGATCTTCGTACCTGAGCTGATCCTCAGCGCGACGATCGTGCTGTTGCTGCTGTCGCGCATCCTGGGCTTCGACAAGAAGATACCGCCTTGCTGGACCGCGATCATCGGTTCGCTGCTGGCATTCATGGCCGTGTTTGCGCAGTTCATGTACCTCAAGAACGGTGGCCGCTTCCACACCGACTTCGTTCGCATCCTGTTCGAAGTCTTGCAGCTGAGCGGCGATGGCGTCGGGCTCGTGGGCCAGCCCTATTTCTCGGGCCTGTTGATGCACGACGAATTCGGAACGTTCTTTCGATTGGGTCTACTACTGTTCCTGGTGCTGGTGATCACGTTGACCGTGCTGACGGGGATTCCCGACAACGAAGACGGTCCGGACTTCTATGTGCTGTTATGCGGTTCGACGCTGGGCATGCTGCTGGCTGTTGGCACGAACAATTTGCTGATGCTATTCGTCGCGGTCGAGATGATGTCTGTGCCGAGTTACGTGATGGTCGGATTCCTGAAGGGGCGCAAGCTCTCCAGCGAAGCGGCCCTCAAGTACGTCGTCTACGGGGCCGGAACCGCGGGGGTGATGCTGTACGGCATCAGTCTGATCGCGGGTCTGCTCGGCTCGGGCACGATCCCCGAGATGGGCGACCGGTTTGCGTTTCTGATGGGGACGAAGGCGTTCTCGCTCGCGAGTGGCGAGACGATCACGCTGGTCCTGGGAATCATTATGGTGCTCGTCGGATTGGCATTTAAGCTGTCGCTGGTGCCGTTCCACTTCTGGGCACCGGATGCGTTCGAGGGAGCCAGTGCCGAAGTCGGCGGCTTCTTGTCGGTCGGATCGAAGGCGGCGGCGTTCGCTTTGATGGTGCGGTTCGTGCTGGGCTTCGATGGTCAGGTGCCTGTGCTGCAGAGCTTGTCGACATTCCTCGGCATCGGGCTGGGCGTGATGGCGGTCATCAGCATGACGTTCGGCAACCTCGCCGCGTACACGCAGACGAACATGAAGCGTCTGTTGGCGTACTCGACGATTGCCCATGCGGGGTACATGCTGCTGGCGGTGTCTGCGCTGCTCGTCACGCTCAACGCACCGGGGGATTCGAAGCTCAATCCCGCCGAAGAAGCCCTGCACTGCGTCGAGGGGCTGACCTATTACTTGGCTGTTTACCTGTTCATGAATCTGGTCGCGTTTGCTGTGGTCGCTCTGGTGCGGAACGAGACGTTCAGCGAAGAAATCGCCTCCTACAAGGGGCTGTTCTCCGGGGGCCCAGCTGTGAAGGTGCTGTGCGTCTGTTTGGGCTTCAGCCTCTTCAGTCTGGTCGGGATGCCGCCATTCGGGGGCTTTTTTGCCAAGTGGCTGATCTTCATGGCAGCCTTCAAGGCGGGTTCTGTTCACTGGGTGATGTGGGTGTTCGTGGGCATCGGCGGTTTGAACACGGCGTTCAGTCTGTACTACTATCTGCGAGTGCTCAAGACGATCTTCATGGACCCTCCTCCCACGGATCGGCCCCCTGTCGAGGCTCCGGCGCTGGTCGGTTGGTACGTGGCCCTCATTTCAATACCGCTGGTGATCCTCGGGGCCAGCCCGTTGCAGGACGACCTGAGCCGCACCGCTCAATGGGTGGCGAGCTCTCTGTTCCGGTAAGGATCCTCAAATCAAACTTCCGAAGTCTTCGGAGACTTCGGAAGTTTTCCACCGACTCACCCCTCCCGTTTCGTTCCTGCTGACTGATCTGCCATGTCTGCTGTCACCCCTTCACAAGTGAACGAACTGCTCTTCGCGACTTCGCGGAGTCTGCTGCAATACACCGCCGAGGCGTATCCGTGGTCGACGATGACCAAAGATCTGCGCGAGCCGTTGCTGACGCTGGCCCAACAGCAGCAGGAGTCGGTCCGCCAGCTGGTGCATTGGCTCGACGACGAAGGCGAGACAGTCGAAAACGAGATGTACCCCGTCGACTTCACAAGTCTGCATTACGTGTCGGCAGACTTCCTGAAGAAGTATCTGGTCAAGAACCAGACACAAGTCGTTGAACTCGCGACCGTTGAGTGTCGCGAAGAGGACGAAGAGACCGCCCACCACCTGTTCCTGGCCGACATCCTCGCCAATGAGCAGGCGATTCTGGATGGGTTGAAGACGCTATAGATGTTGAGCTACGACGCAAGCGGTCGGGTACTTTCTTCAATGGAGAGCGCGTTCCATCCCTCCCCGAGAAAAACATTCACGCTGAATCTTGACTGGGGTCTGCTGGCTCACACACAGTGCATGGGAGAGATTCGAGAGTCGTTGGTGGATCACTCGACCCGCACAGTACAGACCTGCTCGGCCAAAGCACGAACCCGCAATGGACACAACCGGGATGGCAACAACTGCACAGCATTGTCACCCGCAGCTGCGATGCCGAACTGAACCGCGGTGGGGAGGCTGTGCCCTGCGGCCAGTGACGCAGTGAGTCCCGCTGTCAGGCAATCGCCACAACCGATGGCGTTGACGACCTCGATCTTCGGTGGAGTGAATCGCCAAAGTTCCGACGGTGAGCTGAGCCAGACTTCTCCACCTCCCTGGGTGACGAGAACCCATTCGGCCCCGAGGTGGTTGATCTCGCGCATGGCGACGAAGAGTGATTCATTGTCGGGCAGGTCGCGACCCACGGTCAGCGCGAGTTCCTCGCGATTCGGCTTCACGAGGAACGGACGATGGCCCAGGCATTCGACCATTTCCGGCCCGCGCGCGTCGAGGACGACTCGCGCGGTCGAGGGCAATCCTTCGAGCATCTCGCGGTAGAGTGATTTCGAGACGGGGCGACCCTCGATCGGGGGGAGTGACCCGCTGAGGATCACCCACTCGGCGGCTCTCGCTTCCTCACGGAGGGCAGACAAGAACGACTGGCACGAGCGAGCCTCGAGCATGGCGGCGTTCTCGACCAGTTCAGAGATCTCCCCGGTCGAACGTTCGATGATCGTGGTACAGGTCCGCGTGGTGGCCGGGTCGTGAATCCACCGCGTAGAAACTCCGAGCGAGGCCATCTCGCTTTCGATGAAGGCACCCGTTCGACCGCCGAGGACCGACAGCGTTCTCGATGCAGCCCCCAGCGCTGTCAGCGCGATGCCGACGTTGATGACCTTGCCCGAGGCACACGCGCACGTCTCGACGGCGCGATTCACTTCGCCTCGTGTGAAGCGATCGAAGACCAGAATCTGCTGCCACGCGGGCGAAAGTCCAGCGGCGAGTATCACCAGAGAGCCTCCAATATGTCTTGTAGTTCCGCATCGCTTAACAAGCGGGGGTTGCCGCTCATGCTGTTCCCGCGCGAGGCCGGGACCAGTTCGGCGAGCTGCTCGTGTCTGACCCCGAGCTCGCGCAGCCGCTGGGGAACTCCGAGGTCGTGGCCGAGCTGAGTGATGGCTTCGATGGTGAACTCGGCAGCTGCGGCAGGAGTGGACCAGGTGCGGGATTCGAAGAGCGGGGCCATCTCGGCGAGAGTGGCTGCGCAGTGGGAACGGTTCACTCGCAAGGCCGTGGGGAGCAGTGTGGCGCACGCCAGCCCGTGCGGGACTTGGCAGTGAACACCCAGCGCTGCGGCGATTCCGTGGGCCATGCCGAGACCCGCGTTGGCGAGTGTCACGCCGGAGAGGAAGGCCGCATGCGACATCGCCTCGCGGGCTGGTCGGCAGTCGGGCTCGTCACAGGCTCGCTTCAGCCACGGGATTGCAGAGCGGAGTCCCTCCCCGCACAACGCCCGCGTGATCGGCGTTGATTGGGGAGTGATGAGGCTCTCGATCAACTGAGTGATGGCGTCCATCCCGGACCACGCGGTGGTATTGCGAGGGCAGGTGATCGTCAGTTCGGGGTCAATGAGGGCGATGGCGGGGATCATCCAGTCGGAGCGGAGGCTCTTCTTGAATTTGCCGGACTGAGAGGAGATGACGGCATTCTTAGTGGCCTCACTGCCGGTGCCAGCTGTGGTGGGCAGCGCGATCAGCGGGAGGGGCCGCTGGGTGATTTTCAGCCCGCGACCGACTCCTTCGAGGAAGTCGCGTACGGTATTGCCGGGCGTGTTCGTGGCCAGTGCGGCGACCGCCTTAGCGAGGTCGAGGGCCGCTCCACCACCAATCGCCAATACGAGATCAGCGGGCACTCCGCCGCCAAGTTCTCGGAGTCGACCAACCATCGCATCGACATCTTCCACTTCTGGCTCGCGCGAGATTGTCCCGAGGTCGAGCACCGTGAGCCCTGCACTCCGCAGTGAGTCCTCGATCCGCTCCCACGTCCCCGACGCACGTAACGTGCGCGATCCAGACAGCGTGAACACACGTTGTCCAAGTCCCGCTGCCAGCTGCCCGGCTTCGCTGCATCGTCCCCAGCCAAACACCACCTGGCGAGGCATCAACAGATCGTATTTCATCTTGTGGCTCCCTCTGTGGGCATTCTGATCCAGAGATCAAGCCGATGCTATGCCGAATCGAGGTCGGGTCGCGATCCCCCTCTCGCGGGTCAGAAAGATCGAAAGTCGGACTTCCGAGTCCTCCTCGTTGTCGGAGTCTGCTCCCGATTGGAGTTGGAACCTGACGATCCTCGAACGACGGAGCGGGCGGCAGGGGATTCGCCAGATCTTGGCAACAATATCATGTGGAGGCTGGGGGGGACCAGGCGTTAGCACGGGGACAGACTTTCTCTGACATGCAAGGGACCAGAGTGGAAACGCAGAGGACACGGAGAACGCGGAGAATCTCTCGGGGTGAGGGCGATTTCCCGTTCGACATCTCCTCTCTTCCTCTGCGTTCTCTGCGCCCTCTGCGTTTCTCACTCCCCCGGATTGTGAGGCTGTGCGACGTTCCGTGTGCCATCGTCTGCAATGCAACGGGCGTCTCGCACTCGATCGGCCAGGTTTGCGGAAACCGCTCTCCCCACGATGACTGGGTTTCGAGTAGCCTGCGAGTGATCGGTCGAGCCTCCGGAGGCTCGACCCCCGAGACGTGTTCCTCGGGACTCAGTTCGCAAGGAGGCGATCCGGATGCGTAGCACTCGACGTTCCCTTCTCCGCCCGACATGTCTCGGTACATGTGCGGCGCTAATCGTGCTGGCTTGGTCCTCGCGGGGACTGGGGCAGGCACCGCCTCCTCGCGTGATTGCACCGGCCGCTCGGGCCGTAGTCGCTTCGCCTTTGCAGGACGACGCGACGCTGCATGCCATCACGTTTGTCGGCGCGCGGTTCGGCTGCACGGTCGGGGATCGAGGAGTGTGCTGGATCACTCGCGATGGCGGAACGAATTGGAACTTCTCCCCCACTCCGGTGCAGTGCGCCTTGCGCGGGGTTCACTTCCTGACCGACCGCATCGGCTGGGCGGTCGGCGGCGAGGTCGCGCCTTACACCCGCTTTGCCAGCGGGGTCGTCATCCACACCACCGACGGCGGTCAAACTTGGCAAGTACTCTCCCAGGGCACCATCCCCCCGCTCACGCAAGTGCGATTCCTCGATCAGGAACTCGGCCTCGCTATTGGAGAGTCGACCTCCCACTGCGGGACCGGAATTCTGGCCACGGTAGATGGCGGAGTCACCTGGACTCCGACCGATGGCCCCCGTGCTGCTGGCTGGCGGACTGCCGCCATCCTCCCCAACGGAGCTGGTGTCGTTGCGGGAGCGCGCGGTGAACTGGGCATCCTGGGGCGCGGGCAACTGGTCAAGACGGTCGCGACTTTGCAGGGGCTACGCGGCCTGAACTCGACCAGCCTCGGCGAGGACTCCACCGGCTGGCTCGTCGGCGATGGTGGCTGGGTCTTGCAGACGAAAAACGCTGGCATCAGCTGGGGCCCGCCCGAGGGAAATCTGCCCGCTGCCTTGCGCGAGTGCATGGACTTCCAGGCGGTCGCCCAGGTCGGCAAGAAGGTCTGGATCGCGGGGGCTCCGGGCAGCGTGATCTGGCACTCGGAAGACGCGGGTGGCCACTGGACCACACAATCGACCGGCGAGACGACCCCGCTGCGGTCACTGCACTTTACCGACGAACAACATGGGGTGGCGGTCGGCGACCTGGGCAAGATCCTCGTCACCGACGATGGTGGGGCCACATGGAAGGCCGTACGCGGCGGCGAGCGACGGCTCGCGCTGTTGATGATTCACGCTCACCCGCAGCAGTTGTCACTCGGCCTCACCGCATACTTCTCCGGCGAGTGGGGCTACCGCTCGGGTGTCGTGATGCTCACCCGTCGCGATCTGGGGACCGACTCGCTGCGCCATCTGCCAGTCCAACTGCGATTGGAAGAAGCCTTCTCGACCGTCGGGGGTAGTTCCGCCACGCTCGATTGGCGACTGCCAATCACTGTTCCCAGCCTGGACCGCGACCGCGACAAACTGCTCGAAGAGTGGTTACTGCTCACCGACCAAAAGTTGCCGCATGTGGTCACGACCGATCTCGTGGCGAAGATTCGGATGTGGCAACCGGACGTTGTGCTGATCTCGACCCCAGCCGAGACCGACGCTGCCGCTCGCATCACGTGGGACGCGGTGCAGGAGGCCGTGGCCGCTGCCGCCAGTTCCTCGGAGTATGCTGAACTCGAAACACTAGTCGGCTTGCCACCCTGGCAGGTCCAGAAGATTTTCGCGAACACCCCCGGAGTCCCTGGAGCGCAGAATGTCGGCGCTCAGGATTACCTCGCACGAGCCGGAGTGACCATCGATCAGTTGGCCGAACCCGCAGCGGCTCGGCTGTTTGAGCATCGAGAGGTCGTCATCCGCAATGAGGGACTGACGCTGGTTCAGTCCGTGTTGCCGAATCAAACGGTCGCGAGCCAGTCACTGTTTGGCGGCCTCAACATCCCCACCGGCGGCCCGGCGCGGCGGACGCTCTCGACGGCCTCGCTCGACGATCTTGAGGACCGCCAGCACGCCATCCAACGGCGCGAGTCCTTTTGGAGCCATGCCGAACGGCAGATGGATGGCCGCTCGCAAGGAGTGGAGCTGATCGCTCATCTCATGAATGAAGCCAAAGAACTCCCTTCGGATCAAGGGGCCAAGCTGCTGTCCGACATGGCTCGTGGCTACCGCGAGCGCATGCTCTGGGACTCCGCTGAACAGACCAGCCTGCTGCTGCTCGACCTCTACCCCGATCACCCCGCCGCGAAGGAGAGTGCCACGTGGCTCCTGCGGTTCTGGACCAGCTCGGAGATGAGCTGGCAACGGCTGCGGCCCCGCATCTCGAAGCAGACCGAATACCAGATCAACCCCGCCATCCAGCAAGCCAAGTTCGAAGCTCAACTGAAGAACGGCCAGAAGCTACCCGGCAAGTTGGCTGCTCCCGAGATCGAGTTGGCCGCTCCCCAATTCGAAGGGACCGACACCCCGGTGCGGGTCAAACCGAAAGGGCTGGGGGCGATGCTTAACGACGACACCAGCGGGGCGGACATCGTCACGATGCAGTCCGAACAGTGGCGGACCCAGGCCACGAAGATCTCCTCACTGGTCGAGAAGGCCTCGCCCGGCTTCTTCAGCGAACCCGAAGTGCAGTCCTCTCTCGCCGCTCTCATGCGGCGCGGCGCGCGCCACACGGATGCGGACCGTATCGTCGACAAGCTACTCAGGCTTGACTCCCAGAATCCTTGGCACCTGATCGCGCAAGGGGAGTCGTGGTTGCTCCGACCGCAGGTCCGCTCGCCCCGTCCCATCCTGATCTGTCGCCAGACGAAACTGCCCCCACGTCTGGATGGCCTATTGACTGATGCTTGCTGGGAGGGTGCTGCGGAGGTGCTGCTGAGCGATCAACCGCCCGAGAACAGCGACGCAGGCTTCGTGGGCACGAAAGAACTCAGCCCAAAGACCGGCCTGCAAATCGTCGGGCCACGGGCGCTGGTCATGCTACTGCACGACGATCGGTTCCTGTATCTGGCCGGAAGCCTGCCTCGTATGGACCGCCAATCAAGAGACCAACCCCAACTGGGTGGTCGCACCCACGATGCGGACTTGGCGCTGCACGACCGCTTGAGTTTTCAGTTCGACACCGATCGCGACTACAACACGTTCTACCGCTTTGATGTCGACCAGCGCGGCTGGACCAGCGAGTCTTGCTGGGACGCAGCCGGTTGGAACCCGAAGTGGTACGTGGCTGCCTATGGCGACGATCAGGTGTGGCGGTTCGAAGCGGCGATCCCCTGGGAAGAACTGGCCCCGACCCCGCCGACTCCCGGCACCTTCTGGGCTACCGGTATGACGCGCGTGATCCCGAACGTCGGCCTGCAAGGGTGGAACCATCCGCTGACCGAGACGCCCGCACCGCAGACTTTCGGGCTGATGAAGTTTGAGTGACCTCCTCGCGAACGCTGTGGGTTACAATCCGGATCGGGTTCTGGAGAAGTCACCGGTACGCTGCGTCGAGGATCGTTCATGCCACATTCGACTCGATTCTGGGGGACGGTCCTCTCGGTTCTGTCATTCGCCTTTGCCGCGTACTCCGCTGATCCGCCTCGGGCGTTACCTTCCCCGTTAATGGAGGCCCTCTCTCCCGAGGTCTGGCGACGCGAGCACCGGATCATCGACCTGCACCTGCATGTCGAGGGTCGTCCTGATCGGGTCAAGCGAGCCGTCGGCATCCTCGATCGCGCTGGGGTGGGGATCGGCGTCAATCTCGGCGCTGGGACCACGACTCACAAAGAGGGCGAGCTGTCTGGGTTCGAGGAGGTCAAGCTCGTCGCCGACAAGACGGCTCCCGGTCGGTTCCTCCATTCGATGCTGATCGACTACTCCGGGTGGGACGAGCCGGGGTGGAGCGAGCGGGCAGCCCAGCAAATCGTGGATGGCCACCGCCTGGGAGCGGCAGGGTTGAAGGAGTTCAAGCGGCTGGGACTGTTCCTGCGCGACAAGTCAGGGGCACTGATCAAGATCGACGATCCCCAGCTCGACGCCGTGTGGGCCAAGTGTGGCGAACTCGGGATGCCGGTCTCCATCCACGTCGGCGACCCGCAAGCCTTCTGGCTTCCCTATGACGAGACGAACGAGCGCTGGACCGAACTGAAAGATCACAAGAGCTGGTGGTTCGGCGACCCGTCGAAATACCCGCCCCGGATGGAACTGCTGGAAGCCCTCGATCGTGTGATCGCCAAGCACCCACAGACCACGTTCGTTTGTGTCCATTTCGCCAATAACCCCGAAGAACTCGAATGGGTCGATGCAGCCCTCACCCGTCGCCCGAATATGCTGGCCGACATCGCAGCGCGCATTCCCGAGGTCGGCCGTCACGACCCCGCGAAGGTCCGCGAGCTGTTCATCAAGCACCAGGACCGCATCCTGTTTGCGACCGATTTCATGGTCTACGGCAAACTGATCCTCGGCTCGGGCGGGGATGCCGATCTGCCGAGTGATGCGGATGCCGTGGCCTTCTATGACAAGTGCTGGCGATGGTTCGAGACCGCTGACACGGACTGGCCGCACATGACCCCGATTCAAGGGGACTGGAACATCAGCAGCATCGACCTGCCCCGCGAGGTCTGCCGCAAGATTTACTTCGACAATGCCCGCAAGCTACTGGCCAAGTCACTGCCGCTCCCGGAGATGAGGGCGCTGAAGATGGAGCGTGATTTCGTTCCAGACGGAGTCCTCAATGAACCGGAGTGGGCGAAGACGACTCCCGCGCGATTGGAGTACCAATCCCACGATGTGTCGGTTCATCCCCACCTGAGTACGCCGGTCCGGGCGCTGTGGTCGGACCACTTTCTCTATCTAGCGTTCGAGTCCCCGTACACGAAGCTGAGTACGTTTTCTCCCGTGCAGAAAGAGGAACGAATCGGTCTGTGGGACAACGATGTGGTGGAGGCGTTCATCTCTCCCCACTCGGGACCGCTGAATTGCTATACCGAGTACGAATGGGCTCCGACGGGCGAGCAGCTGGACCTCGACATCGAACTCCCGACGAAGAAGAATTTCGGTTGGAGCAGTGGGATGGAGTCAGCGGTCAAGATTGATGAGTCGGCCCAAGTCTGGCGCGTCGAGGTCCGCATCCCGTGGTCGGCACTGGGCGGAGAGCGGCCTCTCACAGGTGACTCGTGGCGAGCCAATTTTTTCCGCCATGACCGCGAGCACCATGCCGGACTGGCCTTCTCTCCGACACTGCGCGGCTCATTTCATACGCCCGAGCGATTCGGGTGGCTGGGGTTTGTCGAGTCAACCAGTACAGACCCGTAGTGACTATCCCCCAGACCCTTCTCCCCAATCGACGGTTCCCGGGGAATAGCTGCTAGGCCGTGTTGACAATCATCTTTCCGAAAACGCGCCAACCGGATAGACCACCGCCTTGGGAATTGGACCTCCGGGACGGGGATTGTCATGCGGCGGTTTGAGCAGTGGGGGCGAAGGCCCTCGGGGTTGTGGCCGGGTCGGGCGGGCGATCCGGGGCAGCCCGCGAAGGGCAGTCGATTGTTCCTCGATGCCGTGTTTTGGATCGTGCGGACGGGGGCCCCGTGGCGCGATTTTCCGGAGCGGTATAGAGACTGGAACAGCACCTTCCAACGGTTCAATCGGTGGCCCAGAAGGGGGTCTGACTGCGCGTGTTCGACGCCTTGCCAGACCCGGATCTGGAGTGGGGGATGCTCGATGCCACAATCATTCGCACTCATGTTCACGCTGCGGGGGCCTCAAAAAAGCGGAGACCAACAGCTCGGTCGCTCGCGCGGCGGGTGGGGTTCGAAGATCCAGGCGGTGTGCGACGGACTCGGCCACCCGGTGAAGTTCATCCTGCCCGCAGGCCAGGTCAACGACATCACGCCAGCCGTGCCGCTGCAAGTGTTGCCCGAAGGGAAACCGATTGCGGAATTGGTGTGAATTGAGCGGCACGTGACCGGCAACAGTCCGAATTTGGCGAGCCGGGCGGCGTCAGCCCCCGGATTCTGAGCCGTCACCGAAAGAGTCCGGGGGCTGAC
>JANPCU010000217.1:0-20549 GCA_031431195.1 Planctomycetota bacterium
CCGTCCCAGCGAGATGGTGCAGCTGCTCAACTCCACGCCGCTGGGCGAGGTGACGAGCGAGCGGCAGCTGTATCGCGACCGCCAGCGCGCGGGATTCCGCATCGGCGACGGCAAGCATCTCGACCTGGTGCGGTACGTGGCGTGGCTGGCGTGGGAACGACACAACCCGAAGCCCGCGCAGCCGCCCGAGTCGTATGCGCAGCACAAGGACCGCACCGCGCGGCGAGGGGCGGACCTCTCGGCCAGCGGTCGCGATATTGGAGAGCTGCCGCGTGTCGAGGTCATTGAACGGCGTGCCAAAGCAGCGGTGAACTTCCAGTACTTCTGCGAGGCGTACTTCCCGCAGTCATTCCACCTGGAGTGGTCGGAGGACCATCTGAAGGTCTTGCGAAAGATCGAGCAGGCCGTGCTGCACGGCGGCCTGTTCGCGATGGCCATGCCCCGTGGTTCGGGCAAGACGACAATCTGCGAGTGCGCGTGCATCTGGGCGGTGCTGAATGGCCATCGCGAGTTCGTCTGCCTGATCGGGTCGGATGAGGGGCATGCGATGGACATGCTGGAGTCGATCAAGACCGAGCTGGACGCCAACGACCTGCTGCTGGCCGACTACCCGGAGATCTGCCATCCGATTCAGGCTCTGGATGGGATCGCCAACCGCTGCAACGGCCAGCTGTACCAGGGGGAACGCACGCACATCGGCTGGACTGCCAAGCACATCGTGCTGCCGACGATCATCCCGAAAGGCTGGGACGCCGACGGGGCGCTGGCTCCGTTCGTCCGCGAGGACGGAAGATCACGCGGCAGTGGAGCGATCATCAAGGTGGCCGGGATCACGGGCCGCATTCGCGGGATGAAGTTCAAACGCCCGGATGGCAAGAGCGTCCGACCGGGCCTTGTGGTGCTGGAAAGGCACTTCACCCGTGTGGAGAAGATCAGCTTCACATGGCACTACGGCAAGGTCTGGCAGATGCCGTAGGTGTCGCGGGTTACGCCCAAAGGCCCCGTGTCTTCGCGTACGGGGCCACGGGCTGCGGAGTGGTCTGGTCGGCCAACCGCTTCGACCGGACGGCCCTGACGCGAAGCCGGGCGATTGCGGCGAAGGCTCAAGTATTTTGAGGTTTCTCAGAATTCCGTGTCGCCAAATCGGTCAGATTATGGAAAGCCTAATAGTAGGGGGACTCGTCTTCGCAGTTCCGATCCGGCGATCGTCGATGCGACAATTTCAGGAATCTTGCTGGATTTCTTAGCCACCCCCCGTCCCTCGTTGGTAGCTCCATAATAGGGGGACTGCGAAACGCAATCTTCGAACGCGGGTTCGAGGAGGAAGCGTTCGCATGTTACGGAAATTTCGGAATCTTTCCAAAAGACGCCGCCCACTTGAGGCTGGACCGGAAAGCCTAACAGTAGGGGGACTCGTTTTCGTCGTGCATGAACCACGCTCCACTCAGCCACGATGGCCCCAATCTGGGATTTCGCCGATGGAACAACTTCGAGAATCTCCTCGGATTTTTCCGACACCCCCCACCCCACGCCGGTAGCTCCATAATAGGGGACTTCGAAATGCACTGGTCGAAGCCGTCGTCAGGACGCGGTGGCCATCGATTTCGGAAATCTTTCCGGATTTCTTGGCCACCCCCCACCTCTCGCCGGTAGCTCCATAATAGAGGGACATCGAAATGCACTCGCCCAGGCAGGAACCGTCATCGGCATCATTTCTCAAAAAACCTCCGCCGCCCTCCGTCGAAAATCGGTAGATCAATAATAGGGGGACACGACAATGACATTCGCTCGTTCCCGGTAGCTCATTTCCCGGTATCCACCAACACACATCGGCCCAGGCCCCGTCGTGCCCGGCCCCAACTTCGTTCCCTTCGGAGGAACCTGATTTGACTTCATCCACCTCGGAACCTGCCGGACCCACTGCGTCGGATGACGCCGCAGTTCGCGTCGGCAAGTTCCTGTTCACCATTGCTCAATCTGACAAACCGCCCAGTGACGACGTTCGTGTCCGTGCGCTGACAGCTTGGCTGCGAGCGACTTGGGAAGCTGACCAACGAGAGGAGGCCCGCGTTGACGTATGCATTACCGCCTGATCGAATCTCATTACTCGACTGGTTGCTCCCACACTGCGAAGCGGAGACGGCCAGTCTGCTGTATACGAAGGGGGCTGCGGACGGCCCCGGCTGGGTGAACGGAGCGGACGATGTGATCCGTGCCGTCACTGGGTTCCGGGCTGGCACACTGACATGCGAAGAGTTCGCTTCGATCACGCAAGATGGCAGACGCTACTCGATCGCCGGGGCCACGCGCCTGGGGCTGGTTCCGCATCGCGATGGTCGAGTGAGTCGGTTCTGCTGCGACTTCGATGACCATGCAGGCGATGGCGGAAACGTACATCTCGCAGCGGCCATCGATCGCTTCCTCGGAGCGGAGTCGATCCAGTTCACCAGCAAGAGCGGTCGGGGGCTGCACTGTTACTATGCGTTGGCGGAGTCCGTCCCCGTGGAGCAGTTCGTGGCCTGGGCCAAAGCCTGGGGCTTCAATCGTCGAGGGGATATCGAGTGCTTTCCCAAGTCGGCCAAGCGGACCCAGGTCTGGCTGCCGAACGATCCGAACGAAGAGGGCGGCGATCTCTGGCGAAGCGGCACGTTCGAGTCCTGCCTGATCCACGAGCTTCCCGCTGAGCCATCGCGGCGGTTGAATCAGACCACACTCAACTTCCTGCGGGGCTTCGTCGCGCCCGGTTGGCGGAACGATGAACTCAATCGGGCGGCCTATCAGTGCGCCAAGCAGCGGATCAGTGAAACCGAATCCCGCACGCTCTGCGAACGCGGAGCAGAGCTGTGTGGCCTGAAGGAGGAGAAGCCGGACGAAACACGGGCCACGTTCTCCAGTGGGTATCGGGCCGGAGCCGAAGAGGTTCGGCAGCGACAACCCAAGATCACGGACGACCGTCTGGCCGCTCCCGATCTGCTACGTGGACTGGGCTGCACGGATTATGGCAACGCCCAGCGGCTGGTCCGTCGACATGGGGCGAACCTGCGGCATTGCTACGATTTCAACCAGTGGCTCGGCTGGACCGGCACGCACTGGTCGTTCGAGCCCGCCGTGGCGGAACAGCTCGCCAAAGACACCGTGCTGAGCATCTACGCCGAAGTCGGAAAACTGGTCGATGCTAAGGAGCGGGAACTGCTGCACCATCACGCGGTGGTGTCGGAAGCCGCCTCGCGGATTGGTGCGATGCTGGCCCTGGCCCGCAGTGAACCTCACATCCCGATCCGGCCCGATGGCCTGGACCGCGACGTGTGGCAGCTCAACTGCGCCAATGGCACGATTGATTTGCGTACGGGCATGATTGGTCCGCATCGCCGCGAGGACTTGATCACACGCTGTCTGGCGGTGTCGCATGTTCCGGGTGCGGACTGTCCTCGCTGGCGAGCGTTCCTGCGGAGGATCATGGATGACAACGCCGATCTGGTCAGCTTCGTGCAGCGAGCGGTCGGCTACACCTTGACGGGGTCGACCGCCGAGCGCTGCATGTTCATCCTGCACGGAGGTGGCAAGAACGGGAAGACCGTGTTCCTGGAGGGACTGCGGCTTCTACTGGGCGACGGCTACACGGCCCGCACGCCGACCCAGACGCTGCTGGCCAAACGCGGCGAGACGATTCCCAACGACCTCGCACGGCTGCGTGGCGTCCGGCTGGTGACGGCCAGCGAGACCGGCGACGGCAACCGCCTGGATGAAGCCCTCGTCAAAGACATTACCGGTGGCGATCGTGTCGTGGCGCGGTTCATGCGAGGGGAATGGTTCGAGTTCACGCCGCACTTCAAGATCTTCTTGAGCACGAACTATCGACCGCGCATCTCGGGGACCGACGATGCCATCTGGGATCGTCTACGTCTGGTGCCCTTCCTGATCCGTATCCCGGATGCCGAGCGCCAACCGATGGATGACCTGCTCGCCGCCTTCCAGGCCGAACTACCTGGCATCCTGAACTGGGCGATTCAAGGCTGCCTGGATTGGCAGCAACTCGGACTGGGCGAGCCACCCGAGGTCCGCATGGCCACAGCCGACTACCGGGATGAGATGGACACGCTCGGTGAGTTCCTGGCCGACTGCTGCGTCCTCCGTCGCGACTCCCGCGTTCCCAGCCAGCACCTGTACGACGAGTACAAACGCTGGGCCAGCGAGTCCGGCGAGCGTGTGCAGTCGCACAAACGGTTCTCGCAATGGATGGAACACCGAGGCCAGCAATCCGGCTTCCGCAAGCAGCACACGCGTGAAGGCAAGGTCTGGCAAGGTCTCGCTCTGGCCTACGCGTTCGCCAATGAGGCCGGTTCAGGCAGCCAAGAGTGTGACGGATCGAATTTTTGATCCGTCACATCCGTCACCATTCACAGCCGTGAACAGGAGGTCCACCCGCTCAACATCCGTCACATGTGTCACTGGGGTCACGCAGAGTCACCCAGGAGAGGCAAAAGTGTGACGGATGACGGGTGGTGACGGCTAATTCCTGATGATCGGTTAAAGTGAAAAATTTCCGTATATGAAGAGAAGAACACACATCATCTCACAAAATAACGCGATTTATGGCGTCATGGGAAAACAGCCGTCACCTGCCGTCATCCGTCACACGCCCCCCCCAATAGGTACTTGGAAAAACCTGGCCTCTTCCTGATACCAGAGGGAACCATGGTGGTCATAGGCAAAGTTTCTTTCCGTGGTCCGGTTTTTCTGCGAGATTCCCGTAACTGGTTACGGCCCCTCATGTTCCGTCGTAGATTCTGTGACAGAGAGCAACATTCGATGTCGTCCTGTGGTCCGGTTTTTCAGCGGGTTCTTCGCAACTGCTGACGGCCTCTCATGTTCCGTTGGAGATTCTGTGGCAGCGAGCAAATCAGGTCGGAATCTCCGAACTGCGGGACTCGCTGGGCTTCGCGGTCCGGGAGGTCGCGCTGTCGGGGACGCCGCTGGCCATCCGCCGCTACCGTCAGGCCGAAGTGATCCTCGTCCCTCTGGCCGATTGGCGTCGACTCAAGCAACTGGAACGGGAGCATTCCGAAGATGAGTGACTTCGACGCCTTGGTCGACCGCGCTCACGACCTGTGCCGAGCGATCGCCCGCCGGGACTTGGCCGACCACAAGTTGTACATCATCCGGCAGTCGGCCATCTCGGCGGAATACGGGACAGCGGACGGCTGCGAAGCCTACACCAGCCCGTGCCTCGATCTGTATCTGCGGGAGTTCATCCCCGATTGGCAAGGTCGGGGGCCATGTCTGGTCCTGAACGATCTGGCGATGCAGGCCGATGTGCATCCCGAGGACTGGGAAGGCGTCGTCCTCGGGAACACCCTCCACGAACTGGCCCACATCCTCGACCGCCCCGCGTTGTACCGCGAACGCCGGGACGCTGAGCCCAACCGCCTGAAGTTCGAAGCCCTCGTCCTGGCCGACGAGGTGGCCCAATCCCGGCCCACCGTGGCCCCCCAACTGTACACAGGCCACGGTGCCTCGTTCATCCGGATCGCCCTGCACCTACGCCACCGGGCCCGGGAACACGGAGTCATGCTGCTGGCCAATTACCTCTGCGGTGGCCCCCGGTACGGGCTGTCACCAGCTGCCGCTTACCGAGCCGCCCTCGGCGACGAACCCACCCGGCTGGCCCACCTTACGTTCCGCGAGATCGCAGCCATCCAGCCACCAATCGAATTCACCAACCTGTGGGCGAGCGATGTCGCCGCCCACGACCATTCCTCTCTGTTTGGAGTAACGCAATGAGTCTCACGAACCTGTTCGCCAAGATCGCTGGCCGTCACCAGGAGCGCCAGCTGGCCCGCAAAGCTGACTTCAAGTCACTGGTGAAATCCGTGGCCGACGGCCAGGAACCCGACCCAGACGAAGTCGAGGGAGTTCTGGCCGAGACCGGAAAGACGCTGGAAGATCTCCAACACTCCGTCGAGCTGTACCTGAAACGCCGCGCCCTGAGGGCCACCATCGACCAGAAGCCCAAACTGGAGAAAGACCGCGAGCAAATCGACAAGCAGATCAGCCAGGCCAGCGATGCACTGACAGCTGCCGAGAAGAAGTACAAGGAGACGACCGATCCCCTCCTTGGCCAGCGAGACTACATCCGCGACCAGATGCTGGAGATCGAACGAGCCAAGACCGAACTCGAACGCACCTGCGACGACCAGGATCTGTTGAACGAACTGGCCAAAGCCGAACGCCAGCTCAATGTCCTCCACACCCGCCGAGGCGAAACCGAGTTCGCCCTCTCCGAACGCAAACGCCGGTCCACCGACCTGAAAGAAGCCGCCGCCCGCCTGGAACACCCGCAGGAAGTGTCGAACCGCGACGAGTCCGCCGTCCGCCAGCAAGTCACCGACCTCCGCTACCGGGCAGCGAACCAGGAGAAGGTGATCGCCGAACTGGAAAAGACGCTGGCTGCGGTGGCAAATGAAATTGCGGCGACGGAGAAGGCGGTCGCGGGTCACTGGACTCGGTTGTTGGTGCCGTAGGTCGAAGACACTTTTCTATGCGTCCATCCAATTACTCTGGATTTCCATGACTCGGAACAATGGTCGAGCGTTCACTCTGTTGACGCTCGCTCCAACAGACCATGGTTGAAGATGGACAAATTTCCGAATTCTCACGAATATCAACCCACGCTTTCGGTTCAGTGGTGCTTACTTCTTCAGCCTCGGAGGAGTTGCGAGTTTGGACGAGCAGGATCAGCGAATCTCGGAATTCCTCAAGCGGGCGTGTACCGGGGATGGCAGTGCGCTCGGCAAGCTGTTGCAGCAACTGCGTCCGTGGCTTCTGGATATGGCGAGACAGCAGGTCGATCCCCGGCTCCGGGCCAGACTGGATGAATCCGATCTTGTCCAGCAGACCTGTCTGTCGATCCATCGCCAGATGGTGCGGTTCGAGGGGACCGAGCCAGCTCAGTTCATGGCCTGGCTCAAGCTGGTGCACGAGAACAACATCAAGAACGCGGCCCGCGACCAGCTGCAACGCCAGAAGCGGGCGGCGGGGCGGGAGCAGGCTTTGGCCGATCTGCCCGTGGCAGCTCCGGAACCATCTCCCAGCGGGCAGTTGGCTCATCTGCTCGAGATGACCGAACTGACCGCTCATCTGGAATCGCTTCCGGAGCAGGAGCGGAACGCCCTCCAACTGCGTTACTTTGAGGGACTCAAACTGACGGAGCTGGCCGGTCGGCTGGGGATCACAAAAGACGCGGCAGTCTGGTTGATTCAGTGCGGGCTCAAACGGCTGCGCAAGCAGATGGGAACATCGGACTCTTCTTCAGATTCGTAACAGGTGGTCCGGACATGTCATCAGAACCAATCACCGATTCTCCGGATCCTCGCTTGCAGGCGGCGCTCGCGGAGTATCTGGAGCGAATCGATCAGGGCGAGGCGGTCGACCGCGTCGCATTCTTGGCCGAATATCCCAACCTGGCGGAGGAACTGGCTCCGCTACTGGAAACTGCGGATGCGCTGGAACTGATCGGTGGAAACACCAGCGAGCCGCGCACACCCGATGTTTCGACCCACTCGCAGCTCAGCCACGATATCGAAACGATGGCTCCCGGTCGGCAAGGACAGGAAGCCACAACGTCGGGGCCACTGCCCGCCGAGTTCGGACGTTACCGCGTCATCAAGCCGCTCGGGCAGGGAGCCATGGGGGTCGTCTATCTGGCGGACGACACCCAGCTTCACCGGCAGGTGGCCCTCAAAACTTCGAGTTTCGACAACGATCACTCGGGAGAACTGCTGGAGCGGTTCTATCGCGAGGCCCGCTCGGCAGCAAATCTGCGGCATCCGAACATCTGTCCGGTCTACGATGTGGGAGAGATCCAGGGTCGTCATTACATCTCGCTGGCATATATCGAGGGCCGGACGCTGGCGACCTATGTGAATGCCAATGGCAGCCTGCACGAGCGGCAAGTGCTGGTGCTGGTGCGGAAACTCGCGTTGGCTTTGGAGGAAGCCCACAAACACGAAGTCGTCCATCGCGATCTGAAGCCAGCCAACATCATGGTCGATCTGCGAGGCGAGCCGATCATCATGGACTTCGGGCTGGCTCGTGTCGGTTACTCGGCAGACGAGTCACGATTGACGCAGGTCGGGATGATCGTGGGTTCCCCGGCCTACATGGCTCCTGAGCAGATCGGCGGGCAGCCAGAACTGCTGACCGGTGCTGCCGACCAGTACAGTCTGGGCGTGATCCTGTTTGAGCTGCTGATCGGGCATCCGCCGTTCCGAGGTCCTGTGACAGCTGTGGTCGGTCAGATCCTGACCCAGCCCCCGCCGCGCCCCAGGTCGCTGCGCAGCGACCTCTCCTCTGCGGTCGAGGCGTTGTGCCTAAAGATGCTTTCGAAGTCTCCGAGTGATCGATTCGCCTCGATGAAGCACGTGGCGGACGAGATCGCAGCGTTGCTACGAGGAAGCTCTGCCGAGCAGCGTCCGCTGGTGGCCTCGGCGAAATCGGGTTCTGAAGATCGCTCGCAGCCAGAGACCAGCACTCCGAAGACCAGCTTACACGAGGCTCTGATTCAAGAGGCCCGGCACCGTCTGAAACAACGCGACTATCCCAAGGCGATCGAAATGCTCCAGCAGATCCCCGAAGCGGAGCGCCCCCCGGAAGCGGCCAAGCTGCTGGCTCAAGCCCTCAAGCTGATGGATGAGGTGAACTTCGTCCTGCAAGAGATGGAGGCGGCTCTGCAGTCTCGCGATGGAGCCACCCTGGCCAAGCGGGCTCAGGAACTGGTGAAGCTCAAGCCCGACCACCCACGGGCTCGGCAGGTGCGAGAGCTGATCAAGAAGTATGGCCCCGAGCGGGCGCTGCAGTTCCTGGCGGAGAACTCCGGGACCACGCCTGCACCGCCGGTTGATCGAGGGAGCCAGCGGCGGGTGGGGCTCATCGCTGGGGGGATTGTGGCCTTGTTGCTGGGGATCGTGATCTGGTTCGGGTCGGGCAAGACGCGTCTGAAGGTCACCGTCAACGACCCCACGATCGAGGTCACCTTCCGCGGCAGCCAGTTGTCGATTCGAGACGGGGTCTCGCAGGTTGAGGTCGAGCCTGGGGACGAGGAATTGACGATCCGCGTGGCTGGAGTCGAGTTTCAGACTCCCAAGTTCAGCTTGAAGAAAGGCACGACCTCGGTTGTCGAAGTGGAGCGGGCCGAGGACAAGTTGGCTGTGAATCTGGCAGGGAAAGAGCTGGCTGCCTGGCCGCTTGATCAGGCGGCGGCTGCACCACTCGGCACTGTCACCGCGACTCAGCCAGACACGCCCACAGCTGATCCCAATGACGAGATCGACCTGCTGGCCGCGGTCGATGTGTCCCAGCTCGGTGACAGCGACATGAAGTGGGAACGCAAGGGGCAGACTGTCGTCTGCACCGGCACGGGCGCGGCGGGCAAGTCTGCCTGGAAAGGGTTCCGTCTTCCCACGGAGATCGGCGGTGATTACGAGGTCGAGTTGGAGTTCCAGCAGCGAGCTTTTTGGCCCATGCAGATCGACTTTCCGCTGCAGGACACCGCCGTGCGGGTCAGCCTGACCGGCGACTATTGCGACCTGATGATCGAAGATGACAAATCGCAGCCCAATGCCGAGAAGACCTGGCGAAGCACTGCTACGAAACTGAAGACCATGGTCCCCCAGAAGCTGGTCGTCCGCGTCCGGCAATCCGGCACCCGCGCGGTGATCAAAGCGACTCTCGATGGAGTCACACTGGGAACCTACAGCGGCGAACGCAGCCGCATCGTGTTGCCCTCCTGGGTCAAGCCGAACGTCAAGCAGATCACCTCCGGCAGCCTGTGCGGGAATCTGGCCGACGGCTACATCGAGCTGCGCAAGGCGGTCTATCGACCGCTGTCTCCAGTGTCGCCCGAGATCGCTTCACCTCCAGCTGTGAGTCCTCCCCATAAGACTACTGGAGCGGCGACAACAATTTCTTTCCCTCAGAACGGTCGCTTCACTGCCGCTCGGCCACTCACCGAGGTCAACCAGGGCGAGCCGATCAACGCGTATCCGTGGATCACCCCGGATGGCCTGTCGCTGTACTGGACGCGAGAAACTCAGAACGTCGACAGCACCGTGATGCAGGCGACACGCTCTTCGACGGATGCACCGTTTGGGGACATCAAACCGGTGCTGCGGCATGCCCGGCTGGCGTCGGTCTCTTCCGATGGGCTGGAGATCGTCTGCCCCTTCGACGCCAATGGCGATGGGAAGCCGGAAGAACTTTGCACGTCCCGCCGCGCGACAACCTCGCAAGAGTTCCCGACTCCCCAGGCAATCCCGACGTTGGCCGGACTGCATCACGCTTTGGGATCGGCTTTCTCAGAGGACGGTCAGAGGCTGATTGTGCTGGCCGCCCCCCAGCCCAATACCACTCGCATCATTCATCGAGTTGAGCGATCAGGCCCCGGTGCCGCCTGGGGAACGCCGCGAGCAGTCACCATTCCGAACACCTCTCCCGAAATGGATAAGATCACGTGGCCTTCGCTGGCCAGTGGTAAGTACCTGATCTTCTCTTACCAGGATCCGACGAATCGTCCCGTTGAGTGGGGCTGTGTCGCGGATGCCACGAGCGATCCCTTGGCATTTGCCAACCCTCGCCACATGCTGCTAGACAGTGAACGCTTCATCGTGCGCGGAGGTCGCTACTGCCCTGCCACGGGAGAGCTGTTCTATACGCACTCCAGCACCACTCCACCCTTTGAGAAACTGGAGATTCGCGTCGCGCGAGCCGATGTCGTCCCGGTGACTCCACCGTCGAATCCTGAAGAAGGCTGGACAGACCTCTTCAACGGTCGCGACCTGACAGGCTGGACCCCCATGGGCTTTCAGGGATGGCGCGTCGAGAATGGCATCCTCATCGGTGAATCGAAAACCGAACGCGGCTGGTTGAGGACCGATACCGTGTACGATAACTTTGAACTCGACTTTGAGTATCGATTATCACCTGGAACAATCAGCGGCGTGTTCCTGCGAGCGTGGCTCAACGGCGGTATCAGTGGTCAAGATTTCCACGAGATCCAGATCCTTGATGAAAGCGATGAGGATTATCGCCAGTTGTCTGCAGTTCAGCGAACGGGTGCACTTTATGGGCAACTGGCAGCGAGTCCTCTCACTGAACTCAGGCCCAACTTGTGGTATCGGATGAATATCGCAGTTCACGGAGATGACATTCGGGTTCAGGTCAATGGGCAGGAAGTCACCCGTGGAAAAGTCCCTTCAGGGAAGTTGAATCGAGGCCACATCGGTCTCCAACTGCTCCCCGTCAAGAAGCCCCAGCGGTGCGAGTTTCGGAAGCTGCGAGTACGCCCGCTAAAGGACGGCCTGCCGGTCGCAGGGGCTCCTGCTCAACCGAATGAACCGATGGCCAAGAACGAGCCGATTGTCCAGCCAGCAGAACTCGATGATCCCGATGATAGTGACGAGGTCGAGGAGGTTCGAAACGGCTTGAAGGCCGAGATCTTTGCTGGCCAGAACTTTGAGCGAAAGGTCACCGAAAAAATCGAGCCGAATCTGGACTGCTTCTGGAATCTGGCGGCTCCGGCTGTCGGCGCGCCCGTGGACGGGTTCTCCGTCCGCTTCAGCGGGTGGCTGAAAGCTCCCCGGTCGGGTCGCTACAAGATCGGATTCTGGAGCGACGATGGGCTGCGCGTTTCACTCGATGGCAAAAAGGTGATCGACGATTGGAAGGTGGGGGCTCACGTTCGAGAGGTTTCTGTAGAACTGACCGATCAGCCTCAATCGATTTTGGTCGAGACCTTCGATCATGGGGGGCCCGCATATCTGACGGCGTACTGGTTGCCAACCGGGCAAGCCACTCCCTGCTTAATCCAATCCGAGGCGTTCTTTCCCACGGAGGCGAGCGCTCGGGCACCGACCGCGAAAACGACGAATCAGCGGCAGGGTCTCATCGCAGAGTATTTTGATCTGCCCTTTCAGCGGAAGTATGCCACTCACCGCGTGGTCCGAGCGGAGACGACCTGGTTCACAGCCACGCCCACTCCAGGGCTGCCGACGGCGCTGGCTGCGCGGTACTCGGGATACGTGGTCCCTCCGACGACGGGCCAGTACAAACTGGTGGCCCTGGGGGACGACTGGATGCGTGTTTGGATCGACAACAAGCCCGCACTGGAGGCCAAGTTTGAACACGGGATTCAAACTGCTCTGATCAGTCTGGATGCCGGCAAGGCCCATGCGATTCGCATTGAGCACGCCAATTCCTATTTGGACGGGGAGTATTTTCTGCACTGGGTCGAACCCGGAAAGACCGAAGAAGTCAGCATCCCCCCCGAGTGCCTGTTTCCCACGAAGTCTTCCGCCAATCGCGCGGCCAGCAAGAAGCAAAACGTCAAGACGCCGGAGAAGCCGGTTGAGAAGGCGAACGTCACCGACCTGCCGGAAGTGCGTCACGGCCTGAAGGCTGAAATCTTCGAGGGTCGGAACTTCGACAAGAAGATCGCCGAGCAGATCGAACCGAATGTCGAGTGCTTCTGGGAACTCGGCGCCCCGGCCAAGGAAGCGCCGGTGGACAACTTCTCGGTCCGTTTTTCCGGCTGGCTGCGGGCTCCCAAGACCGGTCGCTACAAGCTGTTTCTCTCCAGCAAGGACGGGTCGCGACTGAAGATCAATCATCAGACTCTGATCGACAACTGGAAGCTCAAACCCGAGGTCGCCGAGGTGTCGGTGGAACTGACTCAGGATCCCCAGCCGATCGAAGTCGAGGTCTTCAACGCCGATCTGTACAGCTGGGTCTCACTGCTCTGGCAACCGGCGGGTACAGCCACAGTCTGTCACATTCCGGCTACGGCGCTCTACCCGGATTTGGAAAACGCCCGATCGAAGGCGAGCCGAACGAATATCGAGAAAACCGGTCTGGTGGCCGAATATTTCGACAAGTCATTTGGCCGCCGGCTGGCAACCGACCGCGTCTATCGGATCGAAGAGATCTGGGGACCTCACTCGCCCCGCTGGGGACTCCCTACGGACTCAGCTGCCAAGTACACGGGCGTTCTGGTGCCTCCGGTCAGTGGACAATACAAGCTGGTGACCTCGGCTCGAGGACATATTCGAGTCTGGATCGACGACAAGCCGACAGTGGAGGCCAAGGGGATCCAGACTGCACAGAATGCCGTTGTCGAGTTGGAAGCCAACAAGCAGTATGAGATCCGCGTTGAGATTCTGACGACCGGTCACGGAGCCCACTACTTACATTGGATTCCACCCGGGACCACGAAGGAAGTCAGCATTCCCCCCGAGTGCCTGTTCCCCAATAAGGCCGCCGTTCGACAGGTGATCAGTGGACCAGTGATCAAAGCTCCCACTGAGGAGAAGCCCACTCCCAATACCATCAGTGCCGCTGAGCGAGAGACGATTGAACGCGGGCTGGCTCAGTTGAAGGCCGCTGATGAGGCGGCTGGCAAGAAGCTACTTAAGGACTTTGATGCGCAAATCGAGAAGGTTCGCGCTGCTCCGAAGCTTTCCGCCGACGAGCGTGTGGTCAGAATCAAGAGCCTGGAAGACGAGAAGTCTCTGTTCGAAAAGCATGGTCACATCCCGTTCTCGCTCGCGATGCGGACCGAGACACTGAAGTACCTGCGCGAGTTCACCGAGGCTCGAACGGACACAGCCAAGGTGTATGACCGGCTGATTGAATCCCTGACGAAAAGGAAGAGTGACGAAGCTGCCAGCTTACTGAGGACCGAGCGAGACATTGCCGTCGGCCCGAAGGTCGTTGCGATTTGGCGGACGGTAGAAGTCAGCGGAGGTAAGAAAACGGACGACTGGTCCATTTGGTCCAACGGCTCTGTCGGAAAATCGAATCGTCAGTTCCTGTGGATGATGGACGAACGACGTTTCGCCATCCAGTGGACTCGCACGGTCGACACCTTCGTTTTTGGAGAGGACTGTACGAAAGCTAGCATCGTGAATGAGAATGGTGTCAAGATTTACGCTGGGGAGCGAGTCGCACCATGATCACCCCCAATTCATCAATTCGCGTCACCGTCACCGCCGGTCCCGATCGTGGTCTGCGTTGTCCGCTGGTGGAGCGTGAACTACTACTGGTCGGTCGCGGCGAGCAATGCGGGCTCCAGCTGACCGACCCCAGCGTGTCGCGCGTGCATTGTCGGCTGCTGCTCTCCGACGGTCGGATCACGCTGGAGGATGTCGGCAGCCGCTGGGGCGTGTTGATCAACGGAACTGCTGCGCAGGGAAACCAGCTGCAGATCGCGGACCGGCTGGGGATTGGTGACAGTGAGTTGAAACTGGAATACGACAACGCCATCGAGGAGACGATGGCCCCGCGCGGGCAACCGGTCGCGAACATCGCTCCAGAGCGAAATGGTCCTGCCGCTGAATCCGTCCGCCCTGACGCGCCGCCAGTCCATGCCCCCGCGAGCTTCACCGTTCCCAGCTTGACCGGGACACAGTTCATGCGATTCCGTGTGGGCAATCTGATCTCTCAATCGGCCACCGGGACCGTCTACAAAGCATTCGATCCGCGGCACGACCGCGTTGTGGCCCTCAAGATCTACTCGCAGCTGTCCCAGAGCGATGAGACCTCGCAGCGACGCTTCATTCGGTCTGTACGTACGATGATCACGCTGAACCATCCGAATCTCGTTCGATTGATCACCGCTGGTCGCTGGCGTCAGACCTGTTTCGCCGTGACCGAGTACGTTGAGGGAGAGACCGTATCGGATCTGGTCCGCCGCAACGGGATCGCCGGGATGCTCGACTGGCGAACCGCCTGGCAGATCGCGATCAGTGTGGCCCATGGGCTGGAGTTCGCCCACTCCCAGCAGATCATTCACCGGAACTTGCACCCCGACCACATTCTGCTCGGCAGGACTCCCGCCAGCGTCCGATTGGGAGAGCTGACACTGGCCAAGGCCCTTGACGATTCCCAGGCGGCACTGACTCGCCCCGGTGAGATCGTGGGTGACTATCAGTACCTCGCCCCGGAACAGTTATCCGGACAACCCGTCGATGCGCGGGCCGACCTCTATAGCCTCGGTGCCACGCTCTACACCATCCTGACCGGTCGTCCACCTTTCACGGGACCAATTGCCGAACTGCTCTCACGCATCCTGAACGAGCGCCCAGTCCCCCCGACGCGATACCACCTCTCCATCCCCGCCGCAGTCGAGGGAGTGATCTTGCGACTGATCGCCAAACGCCCCGAGGATCGATACGAATCTGCCACAGCATTACTCAGAGATATGCGGCGCAACTCAAGGCTAGTGTCGACTGAGAGTTAGAATAGCGATGCATACCCAATTCAAATGCACTTGTCGTTTTCGATCTGGGCACAGTCATGGGCGTTCAGGAATGATGTCTGTGTTGCCTGGATATCTTCCCGCCTGCGAGGTAACTGGTGTCGTACGCCCGACGAACGGTGTTGGGAGGCCAAGAACCCTGATGGGAGAGATGATGATTGCGACGAAGAGCAAGACGACGGCCAGCAACACGGCGAAGAAGAAGGCGGCGGCCCCGAAGGTGGCCAAGCTGGTGGCGTAGGCCAAGGGGACGCCGAAGGTAGCGACCGAGGCCCCTGCCACTGGCAAGCAGAGCCAGATCGCGGCTGCGGAGCGCGTGCTGGCCGAGGCCAATGAACCGATAACCTGTAAATCAATGGTCGAAGCGATGACCACGAAGAAGCCGTGGTCGAGCCTGAGCGGGTGAAGACGCCCGAGGCCACGCTCTACGCCTCGCTGTTGCGGCAGATCCGGGACAAGGAGGCCGACGCGACGTTTGTGAAGACGGGTCGAGGTCTGTTCGCCCTGAACCGCTAACGATGCCCCATCGCCACAATATCGCCCACGGCCCCCACGCGGGGTCTCGTGTCACGGTGGGGCACTTGGTCCCGCATCGCTTCCAACGCCACTCCCTGCATACGTGTCCCATGTCGCGACCGCATGACTGGAGACCTGCGGCCACGACGAGGTAACTGTGTGTTGCGGCGGGGCGATGGGGCCACGCCGGGGATAGGAAGACTTCACTGAAGGACGAGGACAACATGGCGACACGCAATTCGAAACTCATTTCGGCGGTCGGGTACGCTCGCCGCAGCACCGACATGCAGGAGCGTTCGATCCCGGATCAGCAGGCATACGTCGAGAAGTGGGCCAAAGAGCATGGGTACGAGATCGCTCGCTGGTTCATCGACGATGCGATCTCCGGGACCAGTACCAAAGGCCGCAATGCCTTCGAGCAGCTGATCACGACCGCTGAGAACGGCCGGGACTTCCAGACGATCCTCTGTTACGACATCAGCCGGTTCTCGCGCGGCGGGACCAACGAGACCGGGTTCTACCTGCATCGGCTCAAGGTGGCTGGGGTGGATGTCGTCTTCACCGCTGACGGCATTCCGGAAGGCGATGAAGGCGAACTCATCCAGGGCGTGAAGTCCTGGCAGGCCCGGCAGTATTCGGTGAAGCTCGCTCGCGACACCATTCGAGGCCAGATCTCAAACATCCGCGAAAGGAAGAGTGCCCCCGGCGGGATGGCCCCCTATGGATACGACAAGCAGCACATGACCGCCGATGGCACCATACTGCGTACGCTGCGTTGGTTGCCCGATGGCAGCAAGCAGGAGTTCACTTCGGACGGCAAGCTGTTACGGGTGATCGACCCCGGGGAAAACATCAAGAAGACCAAAAGTGACATCATTCGCTACGTCTTGAGCACGCCAGACCGTGTGGCGACGATGAAGCGGATCTACGACCTCTGCGTTAAGGGATACGGATTCCACACGATCGCCCAGACGTTCAATACCGAAGGCATCCCCTCGCCAGGTGGAATGAAGTGGAATACCTCCCGTGTCGCCAAGCTGGTTCGCAACCCGGTGTATCAAGGAGCCATCGCCTGGAACCGGCATACGATGGGGACGCTCTTCGGCCTCGACGGCAACGGCGTGCTGCGGCCCAAAAAAGGACGAGGCTGGAAGGTGAACGCGGTCGCCGACTGGATCATCTCCGAGGGAGTTCGCGAACCAATCGTCAGCCCGGAGACCTGGGACGCAGCACAGAAGTCGGTTGCCAAGCGGCGGGCCGACGCCGGGAAGGCTCGCCCCACCAAGCGATCCCTGCTGGTCAGTCTGATGCTTTGCAAACGCTGCGGGCACAGCTTCACCACGATCCGCGACCGCCGTTGGCCGGGTCCGACCGGCGAGGGCTATCGGTACTACACCTGCTCAGGATACCACCGCTATGGGAAGTCGGTCTGCAAACTGTCGAACATCACCCTTCCCACGCTCGACGCCTTCGTTTTGGGAACGATCCAGCAGGTGTTGATCGGTGATCACAAGTCGACCGAGAAGGCCATCGACGCCTTCGTGAAGGCGGTCTTGGCTCCAAAGAAGGCCGAACCAAAGCGGGCCAAGAGCGATGAGCGGGACCTGGACCTGCTCAACCGCAAGATCAAGGCCACGCTCGGGATGATGGCCGACCCGACGTTCGACGGGATGGACGAGTTGCAATCGACCTTGGCCGACCTCAAGGCAAAGCGGGACGCGCTGACCGCTCGCCTCAAGCCACAGGACGGTCCCGCCAAACCGGAGGCCACCGAGGATGAACTCCGGACCTGGGCCCTGAAGCAGTTCGCCGGGCTCCACGAGCTGACCACGCGAACGGAGATCACCCTCCAGGACCGCCAGCTGGTCGAGGCGTACGTGGAACGGATCGAGATCAACCCGGAGACCAAAACCGGCGTGGTGATCCTCGCCGGAGGCTTGGAAAACGCCTACCGCGAAAGTTCCACACGCCTACTCATAGGGGATTTTATGGGCGCTCACGAGTGGTGCTTCTATGGCTGGAAGGAGGGAGCCGCTCACCAGTACCTCGGCCCGAACAACGCGACCGATCTGTGGCACATCAAGAAAGTGAACCCGCAGAGCATGGTTCATCTGACCGAGAAGCCCGTCGAGCTGGCCGTGCGGGCGCTACAATACTCCTCCCGCACCGGCGAAAACGTCCTTGACCTCTTCGGCGGCACTGGAAGCACGATGATCGCCGCTCAGCAGACCGGGCGACGGGCGTTCCTGATGGAACTCGATACGCTGTATTGTGATGTGATCGTTCAGCGCTGGGAGCAGTTTACGGAGGAGAAAGCGAAACATATTTCGTCTGTGACAAACAACGCATGACGAAATCGGTTGAGAGACGACGCAAGACCCCATAAGACAAACCGACGGCGCAAAGTTCCCGTTACCAGTCTCGTAACACACTGGAAGTGTCTTCTCCCCCATTTGGTGTGCCAAGTGCTTCAAACACCTTTGGATCGATTTGACTTGAAACGCTTTTCGCACTCCCATCGGCCATCAGCAGTATTGCATATGGGCCTGCAAAACGACCGAATGACATCGGACCACTTTTGATTCCAACCGATGGATGCCTAATGTTGTCAGGATCACCCCAAGGTCGGAAATGGTCCTCGACTTCTCCCGCAACGAATGTACTGCCCGTTCCATCACTGAAGTCGTTGAACGCCATTCCATTTTTACCTCCAAACGCTAGTTGGTTTCCTGCATAGTGGGAAAATGAATAGCCTTTATGGTCTGCGAGCATCCGTACCCCAGGCGACTGAAAGATGTCGACGTTGGACCTAAACACGCCTCCATTGACATCGTGATTCCACGGCTTGCTGAGATCAAGTTGAAAATAGAGCATCGAATGTTCGCTATATGGAAGCAGATCAGTTAACCAACTGCGTGCGGACTCTTGTGTGTTAGTAAACTCTCCAGGTGGTAGTGACCATTTACTATCAGCGAACTCGTGTAGCGCCAACCCAACTTGTCTCAGGTTGTTCTTCGATATATTGGATTTGACAGATTCTCCGGCTCGACCAATACTTGAGAACACGGCATAATACCAAAGACCGCAGATTCCTAATGCGACAAAGACACTGAAACGTTGCCTCAACGAACCGATGTCAAGTAGGTATTGAATGAACAGAACGCAGACGGCGGTAGATGAGATGGCGGCAAATAGACGCTCAAAACGTTCACTCAGCAATGGATCAAAGAAAGACAAAACCAGCGATAGAAAGAACAAGGGGAAGAAGATGACAAAGTACGCCCCAAGAAAATATTTCCAGTCGTTCATGGCAACTGGCTCATCTTCGCACATAGTATTTGACGAAAAACTGATTGAACGCGGATCAATCTTTTCAGTGGAATTGCAAGCTGACATCGCAGCGACCTGCACCTTCGTTCGAAATTCACTTCGAGATAGTCCTGATGAATCGTCCCAGAAGACGATATTGATGTCGTCATGGTTCGCGTGAATTGGAAGGTGCTCCTTGATCACCTGTTTCCCGTCCGTGACATCGACCCGCTCCGTGGCAATAAACAAGATGCGACTCAGTCCAACTGATTGAGCGGCGAGAGAGATTTCTACCGCAACATGCTGTGTGACATCGGATGCGTCAACGACTACCAGCTTGGATTCGAGCATCGACTGACACAGGCGTAACTTCCAATCACGTCCTGCTTCCAAATTCATGAACTTTGGAGTGCTGTACCGAAGGATGAACACAATCAGCCCGAGATAGTGGACCCAAGAATGTCTTCGCCTGGGATCGCGAATCCCCGATACGCGGAATTGTCTTCCGAGAGCGTTCTGGAGTTCACAGCGAAGCAGATGGGTCTGCACGTCATTGCGAAAGGAACGCAGGAAAAGCACATTTGTCCTCTTCCTCGGTAGAACTGTCAGAAGAACCGCTATTACGGGAATGTTGCGATTTGGATCTGGACACAATAAAATGCCAGACCGATCACAAAAACCCTTAGTTGATTTGACCCAAAGAATTCATTACTCTCAGCCTCTTGGGAAGCGTGCTGGTCGGAGTCGGTCACTTGTTGTAATCCCTCCTGGGCAATGGCCCCCCATGCAAGAAGTTCGATTCCAACAGTTACCATGAGGAACAGCACAAAGATCCGTATGGTCTATAAGCGGATCACGAGCAGCGGGTCAGCAAGCGGCCTCGTCGGGTAATATGTGACAACGCCTTCGTGGATGCTGGGATCTGAGTCACGCGATGACTTGCAAGAGGCTGTAATCGGCAACTGAGAAGCACCGGAGGTGTCGCTCAGTCCACCCGGTGTCCCACACCGAGCTTCTTTAGGTTTCCTCTCATCGCATTTCGATGCTACATCAGCATTTACTCGGGGCGGAAAAGACTGTGTTCGGCAAGAAGGGCAGCGCCCATCTTGCATCGGCATAACTCTTGTCGAACATGCAGGACACGCGACAATCTCGGAAGACATGGATGTGTCCAGAGCTTTGGTGATGAATGCCAATTCGTCGGCGTGAGACAGTACATACCATTTTATTTTAATCTTCTGGTGCGATCAGTTCAAGAGAAAGCAACGTGAGCTAACAGCCCGTTGAAGATCCCGTGTTTCCGCAGTGCATGGGTTGACTCATCCCATCGCGAGGTGGTTGGCGGGATGAAGTGGAAAACGGTGTGAGTGGCGACTTGGGCCACTGCGGAGTTGCCGGAGCGCCTCCCTGACAATCT
>JANPCU010000218.1:0-8828 GCA_031431195.1 Planctomycetota bacterium
CCGGCGTGGTCTGCGGGCCACCGACTCAAACGCCAGCGAGCGGGGCGGCGTCCGCCCCCGGACTGAGCCGGCGCGCGGCCAGGTCCGGAGGCTGACGCCATCCGGCTCGCCGAATCGGCGCGCTAGAGGCGTAAAGGACTCCGCGATTCCCTCTCCTCCTAATCTCCCCAGCTTCCGCTCGTTTCATCAGGCCAGGGCCGGGGTGAGGGGGCTATCGCGGGCGGTGTGGCCCCCTCACCCCATCCCTCTCCCCCGCAAAACATCGATCAGCTTGGCCAAGTCGCTCGCGGGGGACAGAGGGCAGGCAGGAGCACCGCCAATAGACAAATGCACCGGATCATTGGATTCTCACCGGTCACGGACGGCTGAACTCTCCATGGTCATTATTACGGAATCAGCTCGAACTCTCAAGGGGTTCATCGCGGCATCGCGGCTCCAGTCGTTGGCGGCGGCGATGGTGTTGCGGATGGTGCTCGCGTTGATCGGGCATCGCGGGCGGATGACGTGTTCGGCAGCGGCGGGAAGTGTGGCGTCCGAGTCGATTCATCGGGGTCAGCTGACGCGGTTTCTGGCGCGGCCGCGCTGGCAGAAGATCGACTTCCATGCTCCGTTAAGGCGGGCGCTATTCGATCATGAAGCACGTCGTGCGGAGGGGAAATCTGGGCGGTACATCTTCCTCATTGATGCGACGCTGGTCAGTCAAGCGGGCACGAAGACGCAGAACACGCACAGGTGTGTGCGTCAGGAAAGTTGGCATCCAAAACCAGCGGGCAATACTCACCCAAAACTCGCGATACCCGCAAGGGACACCTCGAACGCGACGGACCGGCGGAGTGAAAACGCCGAGGGCGCGGAGGCCGCAGAGTTCGGAAGGAACGCCTGATCTCTGCGTCCTCCGCGCCCTCTGCGTTTCACACTTCCGGGGCGCTGGATGGAGGTTTCTCCTTCGAGGGGACCGGGAACGGTGATGAATCTCGGACGACTTTTTCGAGGCCCACTCCGCTATCGTGAATCTCTGAGAGTGGACGACTTTTGTGAGGCACACACCACGCACAGCACGGGCAACCGCGTTCGCCGGACTCGCCAAGGGCGACGTTATAGTCAGAAAAAGGTAGTCCGCAAGACCTGCCACAGTTTAACATTCGGCCTATTAATCACGCCCTCGGGAGTGCGGATTCCGTTCCAGATTCCGCATTATACTTCTCTCGGGGAGAACTGAGGACATTTCGTAGGACGGACATCCTTGTCCGTCCGTGTGGAAAGCCTCGAACAGCGACGGACGAGGACGTCCGTCGTACGCCTCAATCCGTACCGCGTGAAGTATATAAGAAGGAGTATTGCCCGCTGAAACAACTCCCGCATCGCACCACCGCCGAGTGTGCGCATCACAAAATTAGGCCAGATTCACCACGGAGACACGGAGACACGGAGCAGAGGCTCGCGCGGATGAGGTCACTCCCGTGGAGGCAAGGAATTTGAGACAGGATCACTAGATTCCCAGGCAGCTCACCCGTGGAGTGTGTTGTCGATCGAATCCTGTTCCTCCGGTTCATTGTGTTCCTCCGGCCAAAGCCTCCAATCCCGAATGCCTGCATTTCTCCATGCCTCCGTGCCTCCGTGGTGAAATTCTGGGGGTGCCTAAATTTCTGACGCATCGCACCACCGCCGAGTCGGCAGCTGATCTCATCCGGGGTCTGCCGCTGCCCGTTTCAAGGATTGGACCAGTCTGTCGCTGACGACTATTAGGTTGCACATGTCCACCGGAAAGTCTGCCGACTATCTCGATGGCGCGTGGGACCGAAACAAAACCGTGAGTCTATGACGTGTATTAATAAAGAGCGAATGTCCGTCGCGTCGGCGATGTCCAGCTCGTCTTTTCGACAACGAAAAAAGACCTCTCGAAAGCGACTCCCGATGATGTCGAAATCCTGATGATGTCGAAATCCTGATGACGAGCGCCACTCGGATGAGTCCCCGCGAGGTCGTCGAGTTGTACTCGCTGCGTTGGCAGATCGAGTTGTTCTTTAAAGAACTGAAGTCGACGCTGGGCTTCGCGCAGTACCGCTTCCAAAACTTCGACGCGGTGCGGGCGTGGGCCGAGATCACGCAGACGACGGTGCTGTTCCTGGAACAGCACCGCGCCCAACACCCGGCCGACCGCCGCCTGAGCGAGGAGAAACGGAAGTGGTGGCAGGCCCAACGCCTGCATGGCCTGTGCCACGCCTTCCGCCAAGAGTGCGCCGGTCGCGAACTGAAATACCTCTGCGACCGGCTGAAAAGCCAAGGCGGCATCGAAAAACTCAAACGCCAACTCCAAGCCGCCCTCCTCCAGGAATTCCGCCACGCAGGCTGATTCCCAAAACATATGCGCAACTTCAAAACTCACGCGAGGTGGCATCATCGCTGCGCGAAGGCACTGCAATCCACTCGCCGCCGGTCTCTTTTTTTTCGCAGAGCCAGCGGACGCCGGGTCAACGCCGCCATTCGCGCCCGCAGCACCGGCAGTTCCCCTCCGCCCGCTCACGCCCACTCGTGCGGCTCAGCTGCACGTCATGGACGTTCTCACTTTTCAGCCGCTTAACCTCCGCCATCAGCCGGCCCGCCTTGGCCTTCCACTGGTCCCGACTCCACCGGAAACTCCGGACCAGGATTCGCAACGGACTGACAAATCCCGGATCCTCGCATTCACCCACTGCTGCCACCACGACTGACATCATCACGTCCTCCCTGACGCCTCAAACCGATGTCCGCCGAAACAAAACCAACGCAATTCACCAGACCACAAACACGCCTTCCAGACCAAGTTTTCATCAGCACAGGGCGTGGCTGTGGGGAGAAGGCCGGTGTGCCCTGATGAAACGAGCGAATACGGGTCAACTTGGGGTGCCCCGGTGCCTGGCCTGGTGAAACGGGCGGACGCTGGGGGATGGGGAGGAGAGGGAATTGCGGAGTCTGTGGCGCCTCCAGAGCGCCGATCCGGCGAGCCGGATGGCGTCAGCCTCCGGACCTGGCCGCTCGCCGATCCAGTCCGGGGGGTGACGCCGCCCGGCTCGCTGGCGTTTGAGTTGGAGGCCAGCTGACCACGCCAGACGGAGCCCTGGAGTTCACCATTCGACAGCCATGATAACGCCGTTTCACCGGGCCAACCCCGCCGTCTCTCCCACAGTGGAGCCCTCTCCGAAAACCACACCGATTGTGGGGGGAGGCAGGATCGCAGGGCTACCGACTTTGCCGATGCACACACCGGATCGGTACAGAGCCAGTAAGGCTCTCTTAGACTTCACGCGGCACGATTGAAGACGTACGACGGACGTCCTCGTCCGTCGATCCCCGAGATTCTTCACACGGACGGACGTGCGACGGACGTCCGACGGTATGCCTCATTTCTCCCCGCGTCAGATATAACCTCGTCGCACGTTATCGATGGTCAATTCACGTTATCGAGCGGGCATCAAAAGTGGGGCTGGCGTCTGGGCGGGAACCCACAGAACTGGCTGCACGGCACTCTGAGCCTGCGCAGGAACTTCTTGAGCCGGAGGATTATAGGGGACCAAGCTCTGTGGCTGGGCCTGATGCGGCTGCCATTCCTGGAATTGCACGGGTTGGGCTTGCTGTGGCAACATCAAGAGAGGTTGCATGTGTTGTGGAGACATTTGGGTGGGCTGCATGGGAACCGGCTGCAGCAGGCGAGCCTGATGCGGTTCAGCTGCTGGGGGAGGAGGAGCGGGTGCGGCGGGGGGAGTGGGCGCTATAGGTGCCGACTGCTGCATGGAGGGTGATGTGGACTCCATCGGACTCATGTGGGTTTGATGGCAGGTGGGACACGTCGAGGCTTCAGGCATCGATGAATATGTCGAGTACGTCGAGTCTCCATAGACTGTCTGGCCCTGGGCACAGCTGGAACATCCCCCCGGGAAAGCACCTTGGTATTCCATCCCAGAGGCACAGCCACCGCAGCCACCGCCACAAGAATCACAGGTGGAACAGCGAACACGTGACATCTTTTTCCGGAATAAGCTGCCCTTTTGGCGAGGAGCCTGACATTCATCGCCCTGGGGAACGCAGGCCGAGAAGCCTTCGTTCCAAGCTCGGTGTGTTGAACAACAGCCGGACAAGGTCGCTCCGATCAAAGCCAGGAGGCACAAGACACGCATCATTCGACTCCACGAAAGTGCCGACGACCCCGAAATGGGGAGGAGTGAGCACATCTCTCCTTGCAGATCGGATGACTGAGCTGGCAGACATTACTGAATTTTCCGATTTCAGCGATTATTCCGGTGAGGCAGAGATCGCCCCCTGAGTAAATCTGGCAACATGGGAAGACCTGACCGTCCAGAGAAAACCCTTGCTTCGCCTCTCCCGTCCCGTAGAATTGCCAAATGTGTCGTCTCCCACTCTTGCGATCGCCACACGCCCCCCCTCGCTACAATCGATAAGGTGCGTAGAACAATCACTTTGCAGCGATCATTGAGGGACCATCCCCCCACTGGTCGATGCACGACAAAGGGTTTTCCCGCGCTGGCCATCGAGTCTCCTCGTCCGATCTTTCGGGACCACAGTTCATGTCACCCAAGAAATACCTGAGTCTTGACGAAGCGGCTCAACAGCTGGGCCTGCGGAACGATGAACTCAATCGCATTCGCGAAAAAGGCGAGGTGCGGGGATTTGCCGATCGAGGGACGTGGAAGTTTAAGGTCGAGGATATCGAAGAGTTGGCTCGTAGCCGCCAAGCCGATTCCAGCCCGGAAGTCCCGATGTATATCGACTCCGGTTCGCAGGACTCGTCGACGACCTTGGGCAACCCGGAAAGCGCCTTCGCGATCGGGGGCGACTCGTCGATGGTCCTCGATGATGGTGACGATGCGGAAGACCCGACGGTGATCCGCAAGTCCAGAGATCCCCTGAGCAGTTCTGACAGCGATGTCCGGCTGGTGTTTGATGAACCAATGGTGATCGGCCCGTCTGATTCCGGACCGATGCGGATGATGGACTCCGACAGTGATGTTCGTCTCGTCGGCAATGTCATGCCCGAGTCGGATAGTGACAGCGATGTCAAGCTGGCGAATGATCTGGATAGTGATAGTGATGTAAAACTGGTCGGTGAAGCCACTCTGAGCGACATTACCCTGTCGAGGAATGTGTCTTCCCAGAAGGGGTCAGATAGCGAAATCCGCTTGGTCTCTCCCGACAGTGATAGTGATATCAGAATCGTGGGCAGCAAGTTGGGTAGCGATAGCGATGTCCAGCTCGTTTCGAGGGAAGCGGGCAGCGACAGCGATGTGAAAGTCATGAAGGTTTCCGATGCCAGCGACAGTGACGTTCAGCTGTTGGGCTCTGCGGACTCTTCGATTGCGTTGGACTTTGAAACGGACGACAGCGAGTCGGCCTCTGTTCTCTCCGAAGAGAGCGGTATTGCTCTGGGCGGTGACAGCGCGATGATGCTGGCCACCGAGAGCGGGTTCACGCTGGAAGGCCCCAGTGACAGCGCCATCTCCATGTCCGCCGAGTCGGACGAGGGCATCACCCTCCACACCGATGACCACGACAGCGGGATCTCGCTCAGCATGGGCGACAGCGGCATCTCGCTGGAGTCGGTGGGCGACAGCGGCATTTCGCTGGAAGACAGCGGAGACTTCGGCGGCACCATCCCGATGATGGACATCGCCAAAGACCTCGACAACGTTCCCGAGACGAAGTTCGAAATCCCGGTGATGCGAGACGATAGTGCCTTCGAACTGAAGATCGATGACGATGAATCAAATAGTAATGAGTCGACCCAAGTTCTGAATCTGCAGGACTCCGGCGAAGCGACTCTGGATGATGCTGTGTTTGATGTCGACGATGACGACTCGAATATGAGCGGCGACGATGACGACCTCGAGGTCTCCGACGACGCCTTCGCGGATGACGATGAAGATGTCGAGGACATGGAAGTCTTCGGAGCCGACGACGACGCCTTCGCGGGGGACGATGGCGACGGAGCGGCCCGTCCGCTCGGTGGCCGCATGGGGGTGGCCTACGAACACGAGTGGTCGATGGGCACGGTTGCCATGCTGTGCGTCTCCACGCTCATGCTGAGCCTGTGCATGTTCCTGATGTTCGACCTCGTCAAAACGATGTGGGTCAGCCAGCCCGGAACGCCTGTGGCCAGTGCTCTGCTGGATACTCTCGGGGGAATGTTTAAGTAACATCTGGATTGTCGTGGGGCGAGTCCGCCCCGAACGACTGTACTTCACCGAAATCTTCCGAGACTTCGGAAGGGGTGTGGCCACGATTTTACGTAGGTTCACGGTCCTCCACCCAGGGCTTCTCGTGTGTGAAACACACGGAAATCACTCGCCTCCCCAGATCGAGGGGCCACCGCTCGCCACTCTTTGTCCCGCTTAGGACACCCAAGAATAGCCCAGCAGCGATTCGCTCGCGGCAAAAGCCCCGACAGGGGCGACAGAAGCTCACACGGTGACTTCTGAGGCTTCGTGAGAACCCCCGCGCGATCACGGCTTTCGTAGGCGTCTGCCGTCCCTGACGGGACTTTTCGGGTTGGTCGGGGTCGCTTTCCCACCGTTGAAACGGTGGGCTATTTTCGGGTGTTCCTGCGGGACAAAGACGAGAGTTTCCTCTGGGACAACGGGCCTTGCAGCTGTGACCCGGCGAGGTGGAAGAACAGTTCCCAGCCGAGGGGTTTCTGCGTAGGATCGCGACCGCACTCCTTCGGAAGTCTCGCGGGTATGTTTCCATGGACCGATCGCCCAAATATGCAGTCGCGAGAGTCTGCCCCCTCTCCCCCGTAACAGGCATCTGTGAAATCCACATCGCTCGCGGGGGGCAGGGGCAGGAGTTGCACGGCTCCCGACTTATCGGATGCACATACCCTGGCCGGGGCCATGCGCAAAGCCTCATGACCCCGCCACCCTTCACATCTTCAAGTCAGGCTCAGCTTCCCTTTCTTGCATAAACCCCTCACGATGTGACATTACACCTCCAGTCACACCACCGGGAGTCGTTGATGTCAGAGCCAGACGTTCTGCAGGCCCCACAGCCCCAGCCCACCGGCGTCCGGTTCCTCGTCCTCGGAACGGCGTTCTTCGTGGCGGTGCTGCTGTATCTGCACCGGTTCACAATGAGCTATGCGGAGCAGTATGTCCGCGAAGATCTGGGGCTGAATGAGGGGCACCTCAGCTGGTGTTTCTGGGCGTTCTTCTTTGCGTATGCACTCGCTCAAGTCCCGTCGGGATGGTTATCGGACCGGTTTGGTTCGCGGCTGATGCTGACGATTTACATTCTCGTCTGGTCGGGTTTCACGGCCTCGATGGGACTGGTCACGGGATTCGTGGGGCTGCTGATTGTGCGAGCCGCTGTGGGGCTGGGGCAGGCCGGTGCGTATCCCACTTGCGCGGCGGTTGTGGGCCGGTGGGCACCGTTCGATGTGCGGGCCTTAGTCAGCAGCGTGATCGCGATGGGGGGGCGAGTCGGCGGAGCAGTGGCTCCCGTCCTCACGTCACTGCTGATCGTCGCCTTCGTCCCTAGCCTCACCTCCGAGAAGTCCCAGCTTGGCCCGCAGGACTTGCTCAACATCGGGCAACTCGCAGAGCAGTTGGAATTAAGTCTGGTTCCATTGGAGAAGCCCGCTGAGGAGGTTCGTGCCCAACAGGCACTGGCCGCCAAGATTCGAGCGGGTTTGCCCGTCGAGGTGCAACAGCAGCTAGCTGGTCTTCAACGGGCCTACATGGCGGCTCAAGAGAAGCCCCCGGAGAAGCCTCGCAAGTTCGGCGACAAGCCACTCCCGAAGGCGATCCCCGCGCCCGATGAGGCCCCCGCAATTATTGCGGCACTCAATCAAGTGCTGACCGGCCCGCTGCTCGCCACCGAAGCCGAGGCCAAAGCGTTTCCGGTCGAGCGTGAAGCCAAACGGATTTGGAAATCGCCCAACATCTCGGACTCACAACGAGTCCGCGTCAACCGCCTCCTCCTCGAAGTGGCCGTCCCCACAGGTATCCGCAAAGTCTACGTCGGCGGCTGGCGGCGCGTGATGTTCTTCTTCGGCAGTCTGGGCATCGCCGCAGCTGTGGCGTGGATGGTGTTCGTTCGCAATCGTCCGCTGGAACATCCGTGGTCGAACGCTGCCGAGAACCAGCTGATCACCGGAGGGTTGCCGCCACTCGCCACAGCTTCTGCTCAAGCGACGTTTCCGTGGGTCGCGATGTTGAAGAGTCCGAGCCTGTGGAACCTCAGCATCTCTCAGCTGGGGACGAACATCGGCTGGGCTTTTCTCGTGACATGGTTGCCGCGTTATTTGCGCGAGGTGCATCGTGTGCCGTTCGAGGAACGTAGCGTGATGGCCTCGATCCCTTTGTGGATCGGGTGTGTTGGCATGCTGACCGGCGGTTGGGCCACGGACCGGTTGACGAAGGCGATGGGTCTGCGCATCGGTCGATCATGGCCGGTCGGGCTGAGCCGCTTTGTGGGGGCAGCTGCGTTCGCCGGAATGCTGATTCATCCCGATGCGTGGACCGCCACGATTCTGTTTGCCGTGGTCGCGTTCTCCACCGACTTCAGCTCCCCGCCGATGTGGGCTTACAGCCAGGATGTGGGTGGCCGATACACAGCTGCGATCTTGGGTTGGAGCAATATGTGGGGCAACCTCGGAGCTGCGTTTTCGCCACTGCTGCTGAATTATCTTTTGGGAGAGAACAAAGACAACTGGGACGCCGCGTTCGGAGCCTGTGCCGTGGCATTCGTCATCGCGGGCGTGACCGGGATGTTTATCGATGCGACGAAGAAGATTGATCTGGGAGTGTGAGGCATAGTGCCGTAGGGTGGGACCAGCC
>JANPCU010000219.1:0-2458 GCA_031431195.1 Planctomycetota bacterium
GGGGGTTTGGCCCAAAAAAAACACAATAACCCCAATTGCAAGAGCCTCCCCCTTTTGCTTTTCTTGAGTTCTTTGCGGCCACCACTCTTCCACCATAACGCCTGGTAAACGTTCTCCGCATCGCTGACTGGTTGTCGTTCGCATGCACGACGCTGGAGGCGGGCACGTCGGAAACCGACCCCACGAGGGCCATCCCACCTCAGCCGAAAGCGAGAGCCTTGGGCGCGGGGGTCGCACTGGACTTCAACCCAGCTGTCAGACGCTCGACCTGATCGAGCGACAGCTCCAGGAATTCTCGCTCGCTCAGCAGACGAGAAAAACGCACGCCGTAGGAATTCATCATGTCGTTGGTGCGAAATTGGCTCCGCGAAAACTGCTGTGCGCGAACGATTTCGGCTTCAATGAAGCAATGATCTTGTCCCTGGGCGAGGAACTTGAGCCAGACGCGGCTCCCTGGAATGGGATCAACGGTGATGAGCCGGGCTCCCGTGGCAGACACGTCTTCCGACCAGCCGCGCATGCACTGAGGAGGGGTGGCTTGGCGGGATTCTTCCGTGTAGATGTTCACTACCGTACGGAGATCCGCACGGAAATCGATTCGACGTTCAGCACCAGACATGGGAGACCTGCACTCTTGAGAGTTGACCAGAGGGTACTCTCAAATCTAGGCCACTCCACTCGCGTAGCGTCTGGAAGTCAATACGCCGGAGAGGATTCGAGGCGCGAGAATCGATTCAATCCTCACAACCCGCCTGCGGGCGACTGCTCACGCCTTCACCACGGGGTTCGTCAGCGTCCCAATCCCGGTGATCGTGATCGACACGGAGTCCCCGTTCTCCAGCGTGAACTGGTCGGGCGGCACCACTCCGGTCCCGGTCAGCAGGAACGCTCCGGCGGGAAAATCGTTCTCCCTACCGAGCCACTCGGCCAATTCCGGTAGCTCACGTTTCATCTGACCGAGTGAGGTCGAGCCTTTGAAGACCTCGGCCTTGTTCCGGTGAATCACGATGTCGATGGCGACAGCGTCCTTATGCAGCGGGCCATCCGCCAGCAGGATACACGGCCCCAGACCGCAGCACTGGTTGTAGACCTTGGCTTGCGGCAGGTAGAGCGGGTTCTCCCCCTCGATGTCGCGGGCTGACATGTCGTTGCCGATCGTGTAGCCCACGATCTGCATCGCCGGATTGAGGACCAGCGTGAACTCTGGTTCGGGGACCGACCACTGGCTGTCCGCTCGCACGCGGACGGGTTCACCAGGTCCGGAGACGCGGTGCGGCGTCGCCTTCAGGAAGATCTCAGGACGAGGAGCGGTATAGACCTTGTCGTAATGACTCGCCCCGGCCTCCGACTCCTCCATACGAGCGATCTGGCTTCGCTTGTAGGTCACGCCCGCCGCCCAGACCTCTTGACGGTCGATCGGGGCCAGGAACGTCACCTCGCCGATCTTGATTGGTCCCGCTTTCGGGTCGACCAGGAACTTCGCCAGCCCCACTGGAT
The DNA here is from genome assembly GCA_031431195.1 of Planctomycetota bacterium. Classification (GTDB taxonomy): domain Bacteria; phylum Planctomycetota; class Planctomycetia; order Planctomycetales; family Planctomycetaceae; genus TH-plancto1. The sequence continues at coordinate 1,498 of JANPCU010000219.1, forward strand.
CGGGAGCATGCAGGATGTCCGACAACAACCGAATCCCGCCGACCTGCTCCATATCGAGCAGCTGCACCCCGGTCTCTTCGACCATCGCCACTCGGACCTTGCCGTCCGCCAATCGCACTTTCGCCAGTTTCATCCGTTCAGCTTTCGATAGGTTCGCAGGGCTTCCAAAGTTAGCTGCATGTCGGCAGGCAGTTCAGCCTCAAACACCATAGGTCGGTCAGTGACCGGGTGGCGAATCTGAAGCCGAAAGGCATGCAGTGCCTGCCGATTGATGAGCGTATCATCTCCGCCCTCGATTGTCTCGGGAGCCGCTAACTCGCCGCGCGTCACCTGCTCGTGGCCAGCGTACAACCGGTCGGCGATGATCGGGCATTTGAGGTGCTGCATATGCACCCGCAGCTGATGCGTACGACCTGTTTCGGGGAGCAGTTGCACGTAGGTGAAGCCGCGAAACCGCTCCAGCACTTGGTAGAACGTGACCGCCTCGCGAGCCCCGTGTTCGCCCTCATCGCAGACGAGCATCTTCTCGTGGCTCTTCGGATGGACCCTGACCCAAGTACGGATGTAGTCGGAGTCGCGCAAGAGCGTCCCGCGCACGATAGCCCGATATTCCTTCTTGACCTCGCGCTGTTCGAACTGCGAACTCAACCGGCTGTGTACTGAGTTGTCTTTGGCAATGACAATGACACCGGTCGTGTCGCGGTCGAGGCGATGCACGATCCCCGGTCGGAGTTGTCCCGCGACCGAGCTGAGCTTGTCAAAGTGGAACTGCACAGCTGCGGCGAGAGTGCCCTTGAAGTTCCCCTTGCCGGGGTGCGTGACCATATTGGCGGGTTTGTTGATGATGGCCAGCGAGTCGTCCTCGAAGACGATCTCGATGGGCAAGTCTTCCGGCTGGAGCGTATTGTCCGGCAACTCCGGTAGCCGCACCGAGAGCCGGTCGTTGACCCGCACTCGTTTG
>JANPCU010000220.1:0-3924 GCA_031431195.1 Planctomycetota bacterium
CACTATTGGGCGTTGTCGACGAGTCCCCGACGGGCCCGGCCTGCTTCCTCTCCGTCGTCTGCGGGGCACTGCTGGAGCAGGGGGCCACGCCGGGACGCATGGGGGCCATCGTGCATCGGCTGCTCGGAGAACTACTGCCGCCCGCGTCATACCTGATCCGCGAGAACGAAAAACGGCAGCAGTCGGCGATTCCACCCACGCGACCGATGACGGGCGACGAGGCCGATGAGTACGAATCCCAGTTGCAGGCCCAGCTGTTCGCGGAAGTCTCTGCAGGGAATCCGCTGGCCCGCGAAGCATGGGACCAACTCGGTGCGTTCTGGCCCGCCTGCGTCGCCCTCTTCAGCCGCGATGTCGCTGCGCGGGTGCAGGCCCGTGAGTTCCTGCCGCTGATCAATGTCCTCTCGGATCGGCATGAGGGGGGCCACTGGCTCCAGAAACTCCTGCCCGTGCTGGACAACGAGCCGTTGGTCGTGATCGACCCGGCTCGAGCGACCGGAATTGTCGCGAAGATGTCGGGAGTGGCTGACAATTTCCAGCTGCACACCCTGTTGATGCATCACTTTCCGCGCCGCTGGTATGAACGGCGGCGCGTGAGCGATGCCGCTGTGGCTGTGGCCACCGGTCAAGGTCCGCAGCAAACCAACGAGGTCATCACGGGATACTGGAACCTGTACCAGGCCGCCGCTCTCGGGCCGAACGGACGCATCGCCAGAGACCAACGAACTCAGCCTCGGCATTGGATCTGGGGCGAGGGAACTCCGAGCGACATCACCGTCATCGATGGCCATCGAGTCGTATTATTGGGGACGGTGAGCTACGTTCGCACTTGGCCATCAGCGAGGATGTTCAGCAGCTTGACGGCGGGGCTGCATGATGTGGAGAGGCTCGATCAGGGAGGTGTTCGAGCCTGGGTCAATCGGATGATTGCCAACTGACCGAAGTCGCCTGGGCTCACTGAGCCAAAAAGGCATTGAGAAAACGTCACGAGTGGATCGCACATGCAGTGCTGAAAAAGATGTACTGGCAAGCGGTGCGGTTCGCCCTCATGCTCGGCGTTCGGCATCCAGAGATACCATCCGGCTCACGCCGGGCGCTCGCCACAATGGCCATACTTCCGGAGTATATGGCTTTTGCCACACTCCCAACACAAAACCCCTCGGCGTCAGACGCAACGAGGGGTTCATGAGGAGGCTCAACGGAGTCCCGAGCGGCACTATGGCCGCGACGCAGAAGAGGATGTCGACGGGGTGGTGTTGACTTCTGAAAAATCGCCACGTTCCTGACGCACTGCCACCAGATGGTCCGCGCCCGCGACGATGGACTGGGCTGCCATCAACTGATCACGTGAGAAGTACGGCGTGTCGGGTGAACCGACATTGTTGTACGTCTTGTTGGCCAACTGGTCCCAAGACATGTTGTTGGCGATGTGCCAAGCAGCAGCCTGCGCCGACCCGCGATCCAAGCGACCAGTCCCGACCATCTTGCAGAGTTCGTGAACACGAGGGTCGGAGGAGTATTTCTCGGGACGAACGATGGTGTAGTGGAGTCTCTGTGTCGGAGATTTTTTGCCGTGCTCAAGGCAGACCATGTTGACCGGGACTTTGGCAACCGTGGCGACCGGAATGGAAAAGAGTCCCTGTCCGCCGCCTTGTTGCCCGCCGCCCTGTTGCCCGCCTTGCTGTCCGCCGCCACCCCCAGCTGCCTGGTTTTGCCCGCCGCCTTGTCCGCCCTGCTGCCCACCTTGCTGACCGCCCTGCTGGCCAAACTGAGCCAGCACCTGAACACCCACGAATGCTTCGGGCATCTGGATCGTCAGGGGGGCATCGGTCTTGTTCTCGACGAGCAAATGCCCCTCGAACTCGCTCTTGGCGACGAGACGCACAGAGACCTTTTCATCGTCCATAGCCTCGAAGAGACCGGACTGCGGCAAAGTCGGATCGTACTTCAGGTGCTTCATCACCACCGGCTTGCGGACTTTTTCCGCCGCTTGGGTTCCCTTCTGCGTCGCGACCGACAAACACGCCATCGCAGCGATACAGATTGGAATCAGTTGAAAACGTCCCAGCAGCATGGCTTGACCCTTCCGGTTCAAGAGGGAAACGGCACCCACTCACCCTAACGAGGGAAGAGGCTCCACTCATGTTATCGTTCGGCGAATCCCGGATACAATCAAATACTTTCCTTCTTCCTAAGTTTTCTCCTCAAGGTCTTCGTCGGGGACGGTGCGACTGGCATAGCGGGAAGAGCCTGTCCTCTTGCCTGACGCTGGCGGTCCCCCTTCAAATCGAGTGCTGACCCTCTCGTTCACCGTGGATACTGTCCGGAAAACACTTACGCCCCATCAGGTTACGGAGAATTCCCTTGACGGAAAACGCGATTTCGAACTATACGCTCCTTCTTCATTCGTCCTCCGCTCCCGACGAGCCCTTCCGCCCCCGCCGCCATGTTCTCATCCATCCCCCTCATTCAGCGCTATGTCTTTGGGGAATTGACCCGAGCTTTTTTGTTTGTGCTGTCCGCAGTTACGGTACTCACCGTGTTCGCCGGGGTGGTGCAACAGGCCCTCGAAAAGGGGCTCAGCATCGAACATACACTGCTGATTCTGCCTTACATCATCCCCAGCATGCTGCCGTTCACGATCCCGGCAGCGCTGCTGATGACCGTCTGCCTGGTCTATGGTCGAATGGCCGGGGATCACGAAGTCACCGCCGCCAAGGCTGCCGGAATCAGTGTGATGTCTCTCTTGTGGCCCTCGCTGGGTTTGGGGGCTGTACTCAGTCTGTTTTCGCTCGTACTCACAGACCAGGTCATTCCCTGGGCCGAGGGGCAGATCGAGAAAACCATCGTGCGGGCCATGGAAGACATCCTCTTTGAGAGGCTGCGATCGGCGAATGGATTCCAGGATCCCAAGCATGGGATCTCGATCACTGTGGCGGGCGTTGAAGGTCGTGAACTGATCCGGCCCCATATCGAAATCGGAAAGCGACAGGCCGGGGAGAAGCCCGACCGCATGACCACGCTCCGAGCGGAGTCGGCCTCGATTCAACTTCAACCCCGCTTTCGCAAGGTCATTATCCGGCTGAAGAATGCCTACGTCACTCTCCCGGACCACCAGAGCCTTCGCTACACCACGGAAAAGCAGTTCTCCTTTCCCTGGGAAGGCGAGGCCCGCAAGGCCAAGGCCCGCTATCTCGCCGTTTCCCAAATCGATGACGAAATGCGAACCGTCTCGCGGGACATGGAAGAAGCACGCGACCTGCAACTGGTCGAATCGGCCATGGCTCTCACCCTCGCCGATTTCGACACCCTCGCGAACCCCACCCTCCCCGGCTCCTTCACTCTCAAAACGCGCACCGCTTGGTATCACAAACTCAACACTGAAAAGCACAGCCGCTATGCCCTCGCGTGCAGCTGCTTCTTCTTCGCCCTGGTGGGTGGCCCATTTGCCATCTGGCAAGGGAAGAACCAGTTTCTGACGAGCTTTCTATTCTGCTTCGGTCCCATCGTGGGGATCTATTACCCACTGGTGCTGGGCATGATGACCCAGGGGAAACAGGGAAACATTCACCCCCTGATTGGCATGTGGCTTGGCAACATCATTCTCGGCATCGCCGCGATGTTTGTACTCCGCAGGGTCGTGCGGTATTGAGACGAGACACCGGAATCCGTTCATTTGACCGTAATTGAGGTCGTCACCCGTTGGCTCTCCGGAGTTGCTGGGGGTGTGGAGGGCGGATCCGCCAGTGGCTCGCTCCGCTTCGAAGACTTCGCGTCGCAGCTATACTTCACGCGGGGCGGAATGAGACATTCTGGCGAGCGTCCGGCGTGAGCCGGATGGTGCTTCTGGGACTCGCGGCAGAACCCGGGGACTGACGCCGCACCGCTCGCTAAAAGGTATCATTCGGTGCCGCGCGAGGTATA
>JANPCU010000221.1:0-8943 GCA_031431195.1 Planctomycetota bacterium
GGCCAGAAGCCTCCCGCGTTGAGGACACCCAGCAAGCCGAAGCCCACTCGCAGTCCCCTCCCCCACACAGCCGGGCCGCATGGGGTCGAGCAGTGTAAAACCACCGCCACCCCGTGTCAACGATCTCAGGTCTGTTTTTTCTTTGGTTAGCCTGAATCTGTAAAAGCCAGATCGCCTAGGCAGCCTTCCGCTGTGTACTCGCATCATCAGCTGAAGATTGTGACGAGATTCCCTCTGTCGAGGGGGCGGCTGCCTTTCGGCAGTCCCAGTAGATATTCCATAGCTCTATGGGTGCTTTGAGGAAGTCAGTGGCTTTCAGCCGTGAACCTGCGATCTCTGTCCAAGTATCCAGTGGCCTCTCATAGAGACAAGTGCGGAGTTCTGCGGCTCCGCACGCTTGCAGTTGCCGCCATCGGGCGAGCATCTCGACATCGAATATCCACCGCGACAGGAATCGCCTGTCCAGCACAGCTGCTAGTGCTGGCGTGCGACGGAACATCTTGGCCCCGCACTGCGTGTCCTTCAGGCGAATTCCAATGGCAAACGACGCGGCCCAGGCAAAGCAGCGGCCTAGAAAGCTTCTTTTGGCATTACGCTCCACGGCATGCCCCAGCAACACCATCCGTGACCCGACGACGATTTCGATGTGTTCGTAGCGATCGAATACGCGGACGAAATCTTCCACCGCATCCAGGGGAGTGGCCAAGTCAGCATCCCAGAACCCGATCAGTTCCGCTCCGCCCTGCCAGGCGTGCAGCATCCCCTGCCGGACCGCTTCGGCCTTGCCGCCGTTTTGGGGCAAATCGACCACCTCGACCAGCCCTGGATCACATGCCCCTGCCAGCCGATGCAACAATTCCAGGGTGCCGTCCCGACTGCCATCGTTGACGAAGATCAGTCGACAGCGCGGCGAGTCCACCAGAAACCGCCGAAAGGCAAATGGATTGAGACGCTGCTCCTCGTTGTAACAAGGCACGACAATCGCGACAGGACGCATGGGATTCTCCGTGTTTCAGGCAGCCTGAGCGGGCCGGGTGTCTTCGGCACTTTCGCCAGCGGCAGGCATTTCGGCGTCCAGTGATCCAATCAATGGCAGGGACAACTCCACATCCTCGCCGCGCGCGAGTCGATCTGCCCGAGACTGCAACTCGTCCATCGCCCGCTGGACCAAGTCTCGGTAGGGGCCCAACTGGTGAGGGGTCAGTCCCTCGGGAATCCGTATCGGGGCACCGCCGAGCATGACTCCGCGAGAAAACGGGAACGGGATGATCAAGTCAGTCCACCGCCCCTGGGGCTTCCAGGCCCACGCAGACGCAAAGGCCGTCGGAACGATGGGACGCCCGGAATGCGAGGCGAGATAGACGATCCCGTCCTTGACTACGCGGCGCGGACCACGCGGCCCATCCGTCGCAATCACGAGGTGTTTTCGCTCGGCAAGTGAGAACATCTGCCGAATCGCAGCTGCGCCACCACGACTGCTGGAGCCGCGCACGGGTTGAATGCCGATAGCGTCGAGGACATCGGCCATCACGGTGCCGTCGTAGTTCTGACTGACCAGGGCGGCCACATTGACGGTCTTGCCGCAAAACGCCGAGGCGAGAATCGCATCATGCCAGACGCAGAACAGTGAGCGATGCTTCTCGTCCGGCGCGATATGCGGGGAGAATCCTTGTACAGCCTGGATCACTCGGACTCGGACGGTCAAGAACAGGCCACGCGCGAAAAACGCCACCACGCGGGCGACGAGGCGAATCAGTGTGCGATTGTGAAGCTTCACGGCTTACGTTCCGTGCGGGTCGGGGGCGATCATGAGGACAGCTTCGGCGCAAGGCCAAAGACCGGAGGAGGATACCTTGGCACTGGGGATTCGCCCAATATCAGATTGGGGGCTGAGGATTTGCCTTGCTCATGCCTACAAATAGGACGCCATGCCCACAACGACACTTCGCCAGGGCCAGAAGGAGACGTACGACAGACATCCTCGTTCGACCTTTCTACACAAATCGGAGGAGGTCAACGCAAAGACGCGAAGGCGCAAAGTCGCCAAGAGGGAATGTGCTCCCGAGAAGGCGTGAAGCCTCCGAGTCTCCAAGTCTCGCCAGCAGCTGCCGGTGTATGAATCAACCCTCGGAGGATGTCTGCCTCTTCCTGAGCGTCTCTGCGCCTGGGCGTCAAATTCTGACTTCCGTGGTCAGTCTCGCGGGATTCAACAGGGCGAAGACGATTTGCAGAAAGGTCGGATGTTCTCGTCCGTCGTTCCTCAAGGTTTTCCTCACGGACGGACGAGGACGTCTGACCTACGACGTGTCACATGGCTCCCCGCAACAAGCCTATGCGGGAAGTCGACACACGACTTCGTCTTCGGAAGTTCATCGAATAACCCTATCCTGACGGCGACTGGAGTTCGCACGAGGAGTGGTTGGCATGTCTTGGCTGAATCTGGGGTTACTGCTGACGTTGGTTTGCGGCCACGCCGAGGTGTGGGTCACGGTCATCAACCGGCTCCACGCGAGGCCGATGTCCCCCGAACTCTTGAGGCGGATTCGGCATGTCCACGACCTGTTGATTCCCGGATTCGCACTGGCCGTCTTGGTGGGACTGGGACTCACGGGGCCGCGACTGCTGTTCGACGGAGCATGGAAAGACATCCCTTGGGGGTGGCTTCCTTTTCTGATTGTTTCAGCAGCCGGGGTGGCGGGCGGGCTGTACGGAATCGTTCGGTATCACCTGACCCAGCGGTGTTCTCTCCAGGTGGGTGGGGAGAGCCGCATTCATGCGATTCGAACACCGGATGGCTCGCTGCCCGTGGCTCCGGGGCAGTTTGAGCGACTCGCAAGGCTCCCGTTCAATGAGCAATCGACTCTCGATCTGAATCGGAAGCAGTTCGTACATCCGGGTCTGCCGCCAGAGTTCGCCGGGCTGCGGATACTGCATCTCAGCGACTGGCATTTCGAGGGCACCATCACCCGCCAATACTTCGAGAGCGTCTCCGAAATCGCAGCTCGCGAGACTGTCGACCTCGTGCTGTTCACGGGTGATCTGCTGGATAACCAATCGTGCCTGGAATGGTTGCCGACCACTCTGGGGCGGTTTTCGGCTCCGCTGGGGTGCTGGTACATTCTGGGTAATCATGACTGGTATCTCGACGCGGACGAGGCCCGCCAGCAGCTCAACACGCTGGGGTGGAAGGATGCGACTTCCGCGATTCACTCGATCCCGTATCGAGGGGGCCAACTGAGCCTGGCGGGTGACGAGACGCCCTGGATGGGGCAGGCCCCGATGTTCCCGCAGCGGTCCGCAGCGAGTCCGTCGGCAATCCCCGAGTTCCGCATCCTGCTCAGCCACACTCCCGACAACATCGAGCGGGCGAGACGGCAAGACGTGGACCTGATGCTCTCGGGGCACAATCATGGGGGCCAAGTAATCCTGCCAGTGATCGGCCCGGTCTACTCCCCGAGCCGCACCGGTTGCCGGTACGCGGGCGGAGCCTTTTGGCAATCGCCAACCCTGTTACATGTCTCGCGCGGGCTGTCGGGACGACACCCTCTCCGCTGGCACTGCCGCCCCGAGGTCACAGTTCTGGAGTTCGTGACGCCGGGGGAATTGACGAATGAGTTACCAGTAGTGACTCCCATCCCGACATTCGCCACAGGAACCTGATCCCCAGGGTCAATGTTCTACTTTACGCGGCCAGAAGTGAGACATTTTGTCGTCGCGACGTTCGCCAGAGCGTGGGCGAATTGGCTCGTGTGCCCGCCCTCTGGCGAGGGGCAGCGACGTCTCATTTCGGGCCGCATCAAGTAGAACTCCGCCGCGCGCTCTGTGGACATCGCTTCGCAGTCCCTGATTTCCGCCCCGGAGTGGTTATCCCTTGAGCGGCGCCGAGCGAAACGTTTCGGCGAGCGGGGCGGCGTCAGCCTCCTGGTTCTTACTTTGGCTCACTCGCCCGACTCGTTAGCTTGGGACACACTAGGAAATGTCGCTGACGCTCCCCTCGCTCACGGGTGAATACAGTCAGTGCCATTGGACGAGGTATCGACCCGCCAAAATACTCGCCAAAACTCCGCGTGATCGAGTTTCGGCCCCACCGCCCGCAGGCACGTTTCAATGTCCCGCAAGCTCTCCCGAAACGTCAGCTGCGCGAACGCCAGACACAAAAACTGTTCCCGACACGAGAACCTTCGCAGTCGACTGTCGCCCTCGTACCGACGCACGCAGGTGTTGAATTCGTGTCGCGGAAAAAACCCCGAGCTGCGCCAAGACCATTTGTGCCGACAATATCCGCCCTCCTCCACCGGCTCGGCGCATACTGCAAACGGTCGCTTCTGACAGATCGTGTGGAAATCGTGCGCGCCCCGAATTCGACGCAACCACAAGTGTGACTGAGTAATTCAACCAATCTCGAAACGATTCGCCGGACAGTTTTAATACGAAATCTGAAACCGCACTAAGGAACCGCTTGGGGACTGGCGGTTGTGGGCTTACGATCCGTGGGGGCGTTGGCCTTGATCCAAGTGTCGAGTGCCGTGATGTGGGCGGCTGGAATGGCCACCGGTGCTTTGGGATTCGAGACGATGTGCTGAATCACGGGCAGTGCGACGGCATATCCGGCCTTGACTGCGGGCCCATGCTGTCCAATGCCGGGACGAGCGATTTGATTCAGCAGCCCCCATTTCAAGGTACTCGCCTGCACTGCGGTCACGGGCTGAAAGCACAGATAGAGATCCATGTTCGCGTGGGGGAAGTCGGCGTTTGCCAGCCCCTGCTTGGCAGCAACGGCAGCGTTGTATCCCTGTGCGACTTCCAACAGCAGTTCGGCTGTCTCGTGCAAAATCAAGGGAACATTCGTCGTCCCATTCCAGCTCAGTTGGGTCGAACCCCGTAAAGCCGAGGCCCGGACCCGCAGATGTTCGGTCGGTTTGGTGGCTGTATTCAGCAGCGCATCGATAAAACCCGACCCACCGTTTAGGTCGAATGCCACACCACAATCCCCCAGTGCTTCCGCGACGCTGCCGCGAAACCAGACCTTACCGTCGTCCAAGCCTTGCGATTCAGTGGCGAGGAGAGCCTTCGCGAGCGCGGCACCGATCTCGTTGCGCTGCACGACGGACAAATCTCCGCCGGGCACGCCGACCACGGCTTCACGTCCGATGCGGCCCAACCCAATGGCGGCATGGATTCGACATTGCAGCGGACTGCTGGGACTTTCGAGAACCCCGATGAGGGCTTTGTAAGTCCCCGTGTAGGGCACCGACGAGGGAGGGACGACAACCACTTGGGAGTTGAGTGATTCCAGCAGAATGACCAGGCCCAACTGCACATCCGGGTGATGAGGTGGGTTCTCGGCGAGCAGTTCCACCGACCGAGCGGTCAAGGCCTTCAGCAGAATCGCTCGGGGCGCCGGGTTCGTCAGCTGGCCTTCGACTGGGCCTTTGGCCTTTGTAATCACATTCCGCTGGAGATTTGGCAGATATTTCGGAATCGTCATTCGATCAGCGGAGAGAGTCGCATATTCGACAAGGACTTTGGTTTCCGCATTTGTCGGAGCGATGGCCTTGAGTGCATACTGGAACTTGACCGTGTTGGCGGTATTCCATGCCTTTTCCAATTCCAGAGTCGTTCGCGGAGCGGCGTAAACCACCGGAACGGCAGCGGGTGCTGGGGCCACGGGTGGCGCGACCGCCGGATCCTGCGCGCACACCTCTCCCGCGAAATAACACACGCATAAAAAGGCCAGCCCAGCCAGCCAAGAAGACCAAGAGACGACGTTTCTCAGGTTGCCGACCACAGAGCGTCCCTCGATTCCAAACACCATCCATGATCTCGCACCACGTCGAGATCGTCACTGTCAAATCGTCACCCCATGACCCCCTTAAACAGGGGAACGGCCCCCAACTGGGACGATCATGCCCTGTGAAGATCCGGTGGATCACAGACGGGTCACGAAACCGAAGCCGTAGTCAATGTCAGACGGTGCTCATTGCCGAAGAGTCGATGCCCCATGCGAACGATGGTTCCGAAGATCGACCATACCAATGAGCGTAGCCCACCGTACCCTATCACGCGCTGATTGGCACAGTCAAGTTGCTTGTGTCGACCTCCGCACCAGTTACGAACGATCCGGCGACTTCCTCAGCGCAAGCCCAACACTCGGCAGAGTCGCATGGCTGCCAGATTGGTTTGAAACGAATATCCCGAGCATCTTCAACGCCCATTTCCGTGGGGCGTCTGTGACACAGGGCGATCTCGGAATCCCGCAGCGCGGCATATCCGCTAAGAAAATCATCCGCTGAACACCGGACAGTAACGACTCGGAAGGACGAGTCGCCCTGCTCGGGTGACATGGGTGGCGGGGTCAGGAGGCATTGCGTATGGCCCCGACGAGGGGGGAGGTGGCCGGTCATTTCGATCGAGAGATCCAGGGTTTCACTCGTTTTGGGCGAACCCTTCGAGGCAACATTAGAGATCGTGCATGTAAGCATCTCATGAGGACGGGGCCATGCGCAAAGCCTCCTGACCCCGCCACCCGGCCGTTCGATCCGCAAAATCATGAGGATGCTCGATATCGGCCATGACAGCGCCAAATTCAGCTGCCTATAATCATTGCAGTGCGAGGAGGTGAATGGATGTGGCCTGGCCAGCTGTGACTTCCTTTGAACTTTGGCCCCCGAACCGGGGAGTTTGCTGTGTCTGATTCTGTTGAGCCCCTGGGCCCTCGCATCCTGATCCGTAAAGACGAAGGTCGCCAGAAGACCAAGGGGGGGATCGTGCTTCCCGACAGCACCGAGATCCCGACGATCACCGGTCGCGTGGTCGAGATCAGCCTGGAGGTCCAGAACAAGGACGATTTCCCGGTCCGCAAGTACGACAAGGTGCTGTTCAACCCGAAGAGCGCGATTCCAGTCGACCTGGAAGCGGGGAATGTTCTCTACGTGGTGCCCATTGAGGACATCGTGGCTGTCTTTCGGAAGGCTCCCAAGCCGAAGGCCAAACGCTCGTCCTCCGGGAAAGAGGAAAGCGAAGAGAGTCCGGATGACGACTAGTCGTCGCCACGTTCGCCAGAACGTGGGCGAACTGGAATAGACTCCCGGCTCCGGGTTTCCGTGGTCCCCTGGCGAGACTCGCCCCGCTTCGAAGACTTCGCGTCGCGGCTAAACATCCAACATCCCTCCCCACTCCCTGAACAATGTCGAACCCTGAGACTCCCCCCAGTCCCGCCGAAGTCCGGGCCAGCACGATGGCCGACCTGGATGACATCTATGACTTCATCCAGCCGTTCGTCGACGCCGGCCGACTCCTACCACGTACCGTCGACGAACTCGAAGGGCTGATCCCCACCGGCTTCGTCGCCATTGTCGACGAAGAGGTCGTCGGCTTCGTCGCCCTCGAAGTCTACTCTCGCAAGCTCGCCGAAATCCGCAGCTTGTGCGTCTCGTCAGAACACCGGGGGCAGGGGATCGGCAAACGGCTGACCCTCGCCTGCGTCGACCTGGCCCGTCGTCTGAAGGTCTTCGAAGTCATGGCGATCACCAGCACCGACGAGTTCTTCAGAAGCTGTGGCTTTGACTTCACGCTGCCGGGCGAAAAGAAGGCGCTGTTCCTACTGACCCGCGATGAGCACTGATCCCCGTAGGCGATGTCGCTCGGCGACTCGCATCCCGTAGGATGGGCTCTCCTGCCCGTCCCCGCGCGACCCCCAACTGTCGTACACTCCCCCGATGGGCAGGCGAACAGCATCCGGCAATCCCCCCCACGGCTAACCCACTCATTCGGACGATGTTGAGCGGCAAGCATCTCCGTCGCGGTGCGACTGTATGGGTACTCGCACTGGCTCGCAATCCGTCGCCAGGATTGGCAATTTACTGGGTTCGGAAGCTAGGGGCAGGAGTGTTTGCGACGGATTGCGGCGGGTTGCTGCACCGGATTCTGCATCGCTGGGTCAGAGTCTGCCTTAACATCTGCCCCATCATGGACAGGCACTGGGGCAGATGCGAACACTGAGGCTGGTTCAATATCTGGTCCAGACCGGTTTGCTCTCTCAAAGTGTTCTTCCGGAACGGTCAGATCGTGTTTCATGGCAATCATCGGGCTGTTCCCGATCCGAAGCGCAGACCGTATGAATGGGGTATGTCTCTGTCAGTTCGGTTTCCCGCGAAGCCCTCAGATTATGGGTTCATCCGACTATTTTTGGGGTGGCCCCTGGCCGGGGTGGCTTTTTCAAGGCATCTCTCCGATGTCAAATGGTTGCAGGGAGACATTGCAATCTGCGGCAATACCCCTAAAAACCAAGAAAAGCGGAGGCAGGCTCTACTGGGAAGCAACCGAGGCCGCCGTCAGGAGGAAGGCCGAGGGCGGTAGTCTTCTGCCCGCTCCAATGGAATCATTCTTCGCCACCTTGAAGAAGGAACTGGTCCATCACGAACACGACGAGACCCGCGCTGAGGCCCGGCACAGCCTCTTCGAATACATCGAAGTGTTCTACAACCGAGTCCGCAGGCACTCCGCCCTCGGCGACAAATCACCATCCCAATTCGCCGAAACCCTGTCACCCCTTTCCCGCGCCCACGAATCGTGGGGAAGTCCAGACACTGCCGGTGTTCCAGCTTTCCAATTGATGAATGTACACGTGAGCGGCGAAACCGATGGCCACCTGTAGCGGGGTGATTACCCGGTTTGGCTCATTTGAATCAAACCCATGTCGTGTCCTTTTGAGAGAAGCTGATAAACACTTCTCCAAATGGTCTGGACGGCAATTCGCTGGTAGACTGATTCTCTCCTTAGCACCAACGTGATTCTCCTGTTCTCACCTCTCATGCACTTCCCCTCCGCACCGCTCGATCTCCTTGTCGTCGCTCCGCATCCGGATGATGCGGAGATCAGCGTCGGCGGGACGATCCTGGCTTGTCGGGCGCTCGGCATGCGGGTCGGTGTTCTCGAATTGAC
>JANPCU010000222.1:0-5516 GCA_031431195.1 Planctomycetota bacterium
CCACTGAGCCGTGGGGCAGACATGCCTGTCTGCCTTCTGGCTGAAGACCCATTCTGAAACTGCTCATATCTGTGAGAATCTGTGAAATCTGTGTCCCCGACCTCACCGTCGATCGTCCGTCACCGACAAGGAAAATCCGAACACGGGATGTGGAAGATGTGGCTGTGTATCGAGGTCATTCCCCGGCTGAGCAAAGTGTGTCTCGCACTCCTGGATCAAAGGCGTCCGACAACCGCTCTTGACCTGATCCCCGGTGATCGGGTAATCCACCCGCACAAGTTGCCGAACTCGACTCACAAGGAAGTGATCACAGGGCGGCAGGCAGGGGATTCCCATGCGGACTGCGAACTGGATTTCGTTGTGCGTGGCCAGCTTTGCCTGGTTCGTGGCACCGTCCTGCGCAGACGATACCTGGGCCGCCACGAAATCCACCGGCATCTTCCAAATTCGCTCCGAATACGCTCTCGACGACCGAGACAGCCAAGCCTTGATCGCTCAGATCACCCAGCTGCAAAGCGATGTGCAGAAGCTACTGAATCTGGAGCCGCAGGAACGCTCGGTCGAGATCAGTCTGTTCAAGAGTAAATCGACCTATCGTGCGCACCTGGCTCAGCGCGTTCCCGAGGGGATGCACCGTCCGGCTCTGTTTGTGCAGGGTTCTGACATGGGGCGCGTGTACGTTTACAAGCGGTGGGGATTCGATGTCGACTTGCGGCATGAATGCACGCACGCGGTCCTGCATAACGCGCTGCCTTACGTTCCGATGTGGATCGACGAGGGGCTGGCAGAGTATTTCGAGGTTGTCTCCTCCAAACGCAGCGCAGACAACCCGCATTTATCGAGTCTCAAGCGTTCCATCCTGTTCGGCTGGCGTCCCAACATTGCCCAGCTCGAGGCGGCAGAAGACCTGTCCGATATGGGAGCCAACGAGTATCGCGAAGCGTGGGCGTGGGCTCACTACATGCTGCATGGCCCGCCGGAAGTCCGACAGGTGCTGAGCGATTATCTGTTCGACATTCAGTCCGGCGAGGCTGCCGGACTGCTAAGTACACGGCTCATGGAGGCCGTTCCCCAGGTTGAGATCCGGCTCGTTGAGCACATTCGAAACTGGCACTGACCCGGCGAGCTTGCTCGCCATTCTGGAGAAGATCGATGACCAAGTGGAAACGATTGCAACAAGCCCTGGCCCTGGTGGCGGGGATCACGCTGATGCTGCCTGGCATGGCTTGGACTGAGGAGACCGCAGCGGGCCGTCCCGTTGCGAAAACGGCAAAACTGATCGTGCCGGATGTCGTGCTGAACAGTGAGGGCTCGTTCCAGGGCACTCTGGTTGATGGTGCGAAGAACCCGCTGGTTAAGACTTCGGTGATGCTCAAACAGGGCGGCAAGCTCATCACGACCGTCGAGACGAACGACAAGGGCGCGTACACGTTGCCCGGCCTCAAGCCAGGTGCCTATCAATTGGAAATCCTGAAGCAGACCGTCGCTGTCAGGCTCTGGAAGCCCGCAGCCGCTCCGCCCAAGGCGATGAAGCAGCTGGATATGGCCTATGTGCCGGATGCTAATGTCGTGCGCGGCCAGCTCGGCTACCTTGATCCGGTCGAAACGTCGCTGCTGATCCTCGGGGTGACGGGTGTGGTTCTGGGGGGTGTGGCGATTGCGGAACTCAACAGCTTGGAAGATGACATTAACGATCTGAAGAGTCCATGATTGGTTCCAGTCCGTGAGTGATGGAGTCGTGCATCATGGGCGAGTCTCGTCGAGTGGCGATTGTCGTTGTGGTAGCAGTCCATGGGCTGCTGGCATCGGTGGGAGGGGTCTGCGCCCAGTCTGGTCGGTCACAGACTCCTCCCCAGGGTGTGGCACCGCAAGTTCACCCGCTGACTCCGGCCATCGCGATGGCCAAGACCGCGTTGATTAAGGCCGAAGCCCTCGTCGACTACGAGGGGACGCTGACGAAACGCGAGCTGATCGGGAATGTCGTGACCACCCAGATGATGCAGATCCGCGTCCGGGAAAAACCGTTCGCGGTGTACCTCAAGTATGCCGCACCGAACGAGGGTCGTGAGGTGCTGTTTGACTCGGCTCAAGATCCGGCAAAGTTGCTGGTGCATGAGGAGACAGGCGTCAAGTCGCTCCTCGGGACGCTGGCACTGCCGATCAACGATCCTCAAGTGCTGGCCGAATCCCGACATCCCGTGTCTGATCTGGGGCTACGTCGCATGGTCGAGCTCGTCGTCGCTCAATGGGAGTTGGAATCGAAGTACGGGGAAGTCGACGTGAAGTATTACCCGAACGCCAAGATGGGGCGAATTGAATGTGAAGCACTCGAAGTCACGCATCCGCGACCTCGTCGGCAGTTCCGCTATCACCAGAGCCGACTGTTTATCGAGAAGGTCTCGGGATTACCTCTGCGTATTCAGAATTACGGGTATCCGCAACAGGCTGGGGTCGAACCGCCACTGGTCGAGGATTATGCCTACACCGGTCTCAAGACAAACCTGGGTTTGAAGCCTCTGGATTTCTCCCGGACGAATCCGGCCTATCGATTTCAGTAAGGCGAGCGGCCAGACTTCGCGTCCCCTAAAGACTTCCGAAGTCTTCCGAGACTTCCGAAGTCTCGCGGGTATATTTTCACGGGCCGTTCGCCAAAGGCCAACACCACGCCCGTCGCCCGCTGCACCACTACGTCGGTCGATTGGTTTGCAGTTGGTAGCTGCGAAGGCCTTCGAGCAAGTCTTGGAGTGGCCGCTCGCTGACAAGGTACTTTGCAACAGCCGATAAAGCTCTTTCATTGTCCCAACTTGGATTGAGGTTCTGGATAAACCTTGCCGAAACATCAAAAAGCAGGTTCATCCGACTATTGGGGGGGGGGCCGTAACCGGGTGGATTTTTTGAGGCATCACTCCGATGTCCCATACTTGCAGGGAGATACGTCGATCTGCTGCAACACCACTGCCCGGAGAAGCGGAGGCAGGCTCTGCTGGGAAGCAACCTGCCAAGGAAATATCCTGGCCTCCGATGCGCCCATCGCGTGTCAGCCCCTGGTCGAGGTTCTCGACTAGGGGCCTCATCGAGTCGCGGAAAAGGCCGCATTGGAGCCATGCCTCCGTAAATCCCTATGCCGTCAGGCATTTCGAAATCCCCCCAAATAGTCGGATGAACCGCATTTAATCTGCGCCAATCTGCGAAATCTGTGGACCACATCCTTCTTGATCAGGCTTCTCCAGTGCAGAGTGTTCATCCACAGATTGCACAGATTTTCACAGATTTCAGAGGGGTGGCTGAGGCCATTCGCGACACTCGATGAGGCGGGCGTGGGGGGTGAGTGGAGGTCTTCTCCGTGCCTCCGTGGTAAATTCCTCGCGGGATTGTGAACTATACTTCACATGGGCCAAAATGAGACGTACGACGGACGTCCTCGTCCGTCGCTCTTCGAGGCTTTCCACACGGACGGACGAGGACGCCTGTTCAGTTCACACAGGCAGGAATGTCTGTGCCACTCTTCCGTGGGACAGACATGCTTGTCTGCCCCACGGAAGAGCAATTCTGAATCTGCTCTGAGCAGCCCACACTTCTACAGGCTGTGACGTGATTTGCGACTCTTGTTGGCGCGTTGGGCTGGACTGAGAAACCAGAGTTGGTCCCCGCTTCCCGGGCGAGGCCAGGGGGGCTCTGATCCCACATGACAGCCTGCTTGCCATCAAATTCTCGCCCGAGTCGTCCCGGGTCAGGGGTTTTGATGCTCGATTGCATCTGACAAACCTGCGGATATGATTCACGTCTGTTCACAGAGTGTGAGAACCCAGGTTTCTAGTCCCAGCGGCGCTGCTGCGGGGTCGGAGAGGAATTTCGATCATGTCCATTACCCCAGAACGTAAATCTCAGGTGATTCAGGAGTACCGTCGCGACGAGAAGGACACCGGCTCGCCCGAAGTCCAAGTTGCGGTGCTCACGAATCGGATCAACGAGCTGACGCTGCATCTGAAGCGTCAAATGAAGGACCATGCGGGCCGTCGCGGTCTGCTGCAAATGGTCAGCAAGCGTCGGAGTCTGCTGGAGTATCTGCGTCGGGTCAAGCCGGCGAGCTACGTCGAGCTGATCGGTCGTTTGGGGCTGCGCAAGTAGTTGCAGCCATTGAGGTTGCGGTCGCTTGGAGATTGGGACATTCATGCCGGGGGTGGAGCGTGTGGCTCCTCCCCGTGTGGGCGTTTCGGCATGGCCCCATGATCGGTGAACCGCCAGGGCGGATTTGTTCGGCTTATTCGCCCGTCTGTCGTGTATTGAGTCGGCGTTGGTGTTGGTGTCGGGTCGGTTCAGGCAGTCTGTTTCAAAGCCGGTTGTTTTCTTCTCATTACCAAAGGTGTCCTCAGTGAAGGTCTCTGTTCAACGTCAAATCGCGGGTCGTACGCTGACAATTACGACAGGTGAATGGGCCAAGCAGGCCAGTGGTGCTGTCCTCGTCCAATTCGGCGAAACTTCGGTATTCGTCGCCGCCCAGAACGGTCCCTCGCGGCCCGGCACCGACTTCTTCCCCCTCACCTGTGACTACCGGGAGCGGCTCGCCGCAGCTGGTAAGTTCCCCGGGGGATTCCTGAAGCGGGAAGGCCGTCCGACGATGAAGGAAGTTCTGACTTCCCGTCTGACTGACCGTCCGATCCGTCCGCTGTTCCCCGAAGGGTTCATCGACGAAGTGCAGGTCATGGCCAACGTGCTGTCGTGCGACGGCGAGAACGATCCCGATGTGTGGTCAATCACCGGCGGCAGTGCGGCTCTGGCGGTTTCTCCGCTGCCGTTCGCTGGTCCAATTGCCGGTGTGCGGGTCGGTCTGATCAATGATGAATTCGTCCTCTTCCCGACCGTGCAGCAGGTGGCTGTCTCGCGGCTCGACTTGATCGTGGCGGGCAGCCTCGATTCGATCCTCATGATCGAAGGCTTCGGCGATCAGTTGCCGGAAGACCTGATGGCGGATGCTCTGATGTTTGGGCATAAGGCGATCATCGAGATCTGCCAGATGCAGCAAGAATTGGTCGAGAAGGGTGGCAAGGCCAAGGTGCCGTTCAAGGCCGCTGCCAAGAACCCCTTCCTCGATCAGGTGAAGTCCGAAGCCTACAACCGGCTTTGCGATGCTCGTTCCAATCCCAAGAAGAAGGAACGTTCCGCAGCTGCGAGTGTGGTCAAGAACAGCCTCGTGGAGAAGTACTTCCCGAATGGAGCCACAGAACTGGCCGATGGCCGGACACTGCAACAGCTTAAGGACGCGGTTTCCGCCGTCGACCACAGTGCCTGCCGCGATCTGACCCTCTCGGGCAAACGGCTCGATGGTCGGGGGCCAAGTGATCTGCGAGCTGTCGATTGCCAGGTGCAAGTGCTGCCTCGCGTTCACGGATCGGCGACGTTCACCCGTGGGGAGACGCAGTCGATTTGTACCGTCGTTCTCGGAACGGTTCGCGATCAACAGAAGGCGGACGGGTTGTTTGGCGAGTTCGCCAAGCCGTTCATGCTCGACTACAACT
>JANPCU010000223.1:0-2996 GCA_031431195.1 Planctomycetota bacterium
CAAGGCGGATGGTCAGCCGGTGGCCGTCCTCATTCGCGGCGATCATGACGCCAACGAGAACAAGATCCGCCGCGCCCAGCGAACCCGACGGGGGCACCGGTGACGGCGAGGATCGTCGCTTCGTCAGCCAGCTCGATCGTCGTGGTTCCGAGGGCGCGGCGGATCTTGTTCTCGTTGGCGTCATGATCGCCGCGAATGAGGACGGCCACCGGCTGACCATCCGCCTTGAAGATCAAGGTCTTGATCATCTTGTGCGGCTTGCACTTCAGCGACTTGCAGACCGCCTCGATACTGCCCGCATTCGGCGTGGCGATCTCGGTCTTCGGCTTCATGTCGGCTTCGGCCATCGCGGTGCTGGCCCGTATGCGACCCGTCTCGGCCCGCTCGACGTTGGCCCCGTAGTTGCAGCCGTCGCACTTCAGGATCGAGTCCTCTCCGTTCCCCGCCGGGATCATGAACTCGTGCGACCCGTCGCCGCCGATTGGCCCGCTTTCGGCCTCGACGGGGATGTACTTCAGCCCACACCGCGTGAAGATCCGGCAGTAGGCGTCGTACATCGCCTGGTACGCCTCGTTCAGTTGCTCCAGTGAGGTGCTGAAGCTGTAGGCGTCCTTCATGAGGAACTCGCTGGTCCGCAGGATGCCGAACCGGGGGCGCTCTTCGTTCCGGAACTTCGTCTGAATCTGGTACAGCGTGATCGGCAGCTGGCGATAGCTGTTGATGTGCCGGGCGACGAGGTCGGTGACGACTTCTTCGTGCGTCGGCCCGAGGGCCATGTGGACCTTGCGATCACCACGCGAGACGTGGACGTTCATCAGGACGTTGCCGAACGCCTTGATGCGGCCCGTCCGCTCATAGAGATCGATCGGCGTCAAGGCCGTCATCTGGATCTCGACGCCGCCCGCGCGGTCCATCTCCTGCCGCACGATGTTCGTGGCCTTGTGCAGCGAGCGCAGCCCCAGCGGCAAGTACGTGTACGCTCCGGCCATAACTTGGCGAATCAACCCGGCCCGCAGCATCAGCCGGTGGCTGGGCACCTCGGCGTCCGAGGGGTCTTCCTTCATGGTCGGGATGAATGTCTTCGTCCAGCGCACGGCGTGTTCCTTCATCGGCGACTTGTTCAGGCAGCGGACATCCCGCTCTGGATACCCTGCAGCTGCCCTCGAACCGGGTCGGGCCTGATTCTAAGTGGCTCAGCTGGAAAGGGAAACTGGAGGTCATCTTGCACGGCAACGCACTGTTTAGACGATACGCTGAGCCGAGTCAGTCATAGCTGCCCCTCGCCAGAGGGCGGGTGCGCATGACAATTCGCCCACGTTCTGGCGAAACGGGGCCACCCGCTCCTCACGGTGCATTCCTGTGCCTGTGTGCGTTAGAAAAGTCGGTGACGATCGGGAATTCCCCACGGAGCGACTGTGTTAGATTTCAAGTTTCTGGCGGGGTGTTTTTTCAGGGGATTTCTGGGTCGGGTGGGTTGTTGAGTGTGGTGGGGATGGATTTTGGGAGGGATGGCTCGATGTCCCAGAGGTCAGCGGATGGTCCTCTGGGGATGGTTGGAGATCAGGGGGTGGCCAGGGCGAGTGTGTTGGTCCAGGGGGTGTTGGATTTGACGAGGGCGTTGGCGATGGTGAGGAGTTTGCGCATGCAGGCGGTGATGACGACCTTGAATTCTTGGCCGCTGTTCTCGAGCCGGGCGGCGAAGGCTTTGATCACCGGATTGTGTTTTTTGGCCGTGATAGCGGCCATGTCCAGGACGTTGCGGACCGATTGCCGACCGCCCTTGATGGAGCGTTTGCCCGGGGACTTTCCGACACTCCGCGCTGCAGCCGACAGGCGGTCCGGGAGGGAGATCGTCACGGCCCGTTGGACAGATCCCCACGGATCGTCCCAGCGATCCAGAATGGAATTCGTCCACAGATGGCACAGAATCAGAGTTGGCCGCAGCTGTCCTGCTCGCGGTCGGAATCTGTGGACCCCCACTCGCTTGTCCAATGCCTGTGTTTTTGGGGTGAGGCGCATGAGGGTTCCCACCTCTTGTCGATGCCTGTCGGCTTCGGCGCGGAGTGTCGATTTTCCGCTGTCGTTGTTGAGGGGCGCGAGTCCGGCGAGGAGGGCGATCTGCTCGCGATTGAGCTTTTCGATCTCGGCTTCGAGGTGGCTGACCTGCTTGTCGAGCAGCTTCAGCACCGCCTTGATACTGCTGTGACAGTGGCGACAAGGTGGTCTGCCAGCGGTTCTTCTCGACCGTGCGGAGGTCGATGAGTTGCCGCCGTCGGTTGACCAACTCTTGCCGGGCCGTCTGATTCTCGCGCGGTTTGACAGCTGTGGGGGGCGCGATCTTCTCGGCGAAGAGGGCCAGGACTTGGGCATCGAGCCGATCGGTTTTGGCGAGCGTGCCCAGCGCCTTAGCGAAGTCGCGAATGCGCTTCGGGTTCATCACGGCGACGTGATGACCGGCCTCGAGCAGCTCGGCGACGAGCGCTCGTTCGTAGCCGCCGGTGGCCTCGAGCACGATGAGGCACTCGCCCGCCTTGGGCAGCTGCTTAAGAATCGCGCGATGCCCCTCGGTGGTGTTGGCGAGCTGACACGCCAGCCCCGAAGGCCGGACATGCAGATCGAGCGTCGCCTTGGCGACATCAATGCCGACCCAGACCGTCGGCGCGGGGCGCGCCTCGGAGGAAGTCACCTCGGTGGAGTAAGACACCTCGGAGGAAGACACCTCGGAGGAAGACACAGCGGAGACCTTGCCAGAGTTTGTCATGCGGACCGTCTTCGAATCGTGTTTGGCCAGTGGGTTCATGGAGTGGTCCCGATCTGGCGGATGCGAGCTCGCCGCCGACGAATCGGCCGCACGCCTCAGGCGACAGTTCGGGCGGGAATCCAAAGATCGACGACGATCCGGCTCCGTGACGGCCTTCGCAAGGTTGACCCCCGCGAGACCCAGGCACAATCGATCCGCCGCCGACCGCGCCTTCACAGGCTGGCCAGCCCGCGAA